>NZ_QUDZ01000009.1:55252-95911 GCF_003477765.1 Eubacterium sp. AF34-35BH | reverse complement strand
AGTAGCGGGCATTATGATACGCCCCGGTCAGATAGACAGGGGAGTATCATGAAACCCGTCATTTTTGCTTAAAAGCAACAAAGAAGCAAGAAAATAACAAACTGTGTGGCAAAAATTGGCTCCCAGCAAGAAATTCGAAGCCGAAAAGCAACAAAAACAAGATAAATCAAGAAAAATGTTTCTTTCCACATCCGAGAAATCTCCCCTTCCGGAAAATTGCTGTGGGCACGAAGAAAGGCAACAAGTGAAAAAGCAACCTCTGTATATATGGCTTCGGTTAGTTTTTTCCCATTGGGACGTAATATCACCTATTTTCAAATTTTCAGATACTGTCCGAAAAGTAATATATACAACCAATGCCATTGAAAGTTTAAACTCAACATACAGGAAAGTTAATCGTCAGAGAAGTGTATTTCCAAGCAACAAGGCATTGTTGAAAGCTCTGTTCCTTTCAACCTTTGAAGCAACGAAGAAATGGACAATGACCTTAAGAAACTGGGCTCAGGTGTATGGAGAACTGAGCATTATTTACGAAGGCCGTTTGCCTGAATAGCATAAAAAATACCCAATATCAAGGATGAATATACGCCCGTTATAAAATGGGCGTCCTTGACATGGGTATTTTTATATGCTAGTTATATAAACAAGAGCTGCAAGCTCATTTCATGAACTTACAGCTCCATCACTTATCATAGAATGTCTATTTATAGACTTTATTTCACAGACTCAAATAACAAATTATTCTATTTTTCTCATTTAGCAAATCTGTTTTAATAGCGTTGACAAATGTGTAAAACGGAACGCTACATTGAATGCTGTGCAAAAGTCACCTCGAAAATCGTTCCCCCAGTCTTGCCTGATTTGATACAAATACTGCCATCATGTACTCTAACGATTTCACGGACAAAAGCAAGACCTAGCCCTACGCCACCCAGCTCACGGCTTCTGGATTTATCCACACGGAAGAATGGCTCGAACACTCTCTCCCTAAGCTCCTTTGGTATTCCGCTTCCCGTATCTTCTACAGACAGATAAACATGCTTGTTTCTCTGATATGCGGTTACTGTAACCTGTCCCAGTGGATGATTATATTTGATGGCATTCTCAACCAGATTGTATACAAGCCTGTAAATAAGGATATCACTGCCTATCATAGTGGCATTCTCACATTTTCCAATCAGCTTTATATTCTTTTCTACGGCAAGAGGCTCAAGGTCTGCCAAAACCTCTTCAACAATAGCATCCAATATAATTTTATCATCCCTTCCCACCGTCTGAAGCTCACTCATGTCAAGAAGAGTCTTTACCATCCTGTTTAATTTATCATTTTGTTCCGTAACCATTTTTATGGTCTGCAAAGTGTCTGCATCATTTCCCGGGTGAGAGGCAGAATTATATAAATCAAGCTGTACCTGCATTAACGCTAATGGAGTACGTAGCTCATGTGCTGCATTTGCAGTAAACTGTCTCTGTACCTTAAATGCTTCCGACAGACGCTCAAGCATCTTATTATAAGAAATACCCAGCTGGTTCAGTTCCTTAACATTGTTTTCCTCTATTCTTGAATCCGACAGATTCTGAGCCTGTACCTCTTCAATTTTATCTGAAAACTCCCTGATTGGTCTGAGTGCATGCCCGCTTATAAAATAAGTGACGGCACCTCCCAAAAGCGCCAGCAAAACCGTGATTATCAGACTGTTTCTTTTATAGTCGGCCTTATTATTGTACACCTGAACCGAAAATTCATCCGCAAACTCATCCCACTTATCGTCCGGTATGCTGATATATATTTCATCTGATTTGTTTCCTTTTTCATTCCCCTGTGACTCTACCGCATCCTGCAGAGAATCGATGTAATGCACACCATTTTTATAGACAAACATAGTCAGGCAGCCACATATAATAGCAATACACAATGTAGTAATGCACGTAAGTCTCCACTGTAGCGACATTCTTTTCATCTGTCAGACTCCTCCCGTATTTTATAGCCTTCACCTACCTTGTTCTGAATGGGATCATATCCCAGCTTCGCCTTAAGCTTTTTTCTAAGTGAAGACATATGTACCCTGATTGCTCCGCTAAAGCTGTCTGCCGTGGCATCCCACACATGCTCTATCAGCTCCTCCTGACTCACTGGTCTGCCTATATTGATAAGTAAATATTCCAAAATACCATTCTCTTTTCTTGTCAGTGAAACCGGCTCTTCCTTTGCATATGCCTCGCGTTTAATCGTATCAAACTTTATTTCTCCGTATTTAAGACATATATCATTCTGTACAAATTTTCTTCTTGTCAGGCTTCTGATACGTGCCTCAAGCTCCTGCAGATGGAATGGTTTTTCCATGTAATCATTTGCTCCTGCATCCAGTCCCTCTACCTTATCAGCAATCTGACCTCTCGCAGATAATATCAAAACCTTAGTTTCATCATTGTATTTTCTAAGCTCCTTAAGAAGCTCCATGCCATCCATCCCCGGCAGATTCAAATCCAAAACTATCAGATCATAATTCTCCGACAGTATACATTCAAGAGCCTCTTTCCCATCATAACAGATATCCACCTCATAACCGGCAGAATACAGACTCTTTGCAACCATATCACATATTTGTTTCTCATCCTCAACAATTAATAATCTCAAAATGTTCTCCTGCTTCTTAACAATAATTTTACAACCTATATTGTATAATACCAAAGTCAGCTGGTCAACAATACAACAAAAAGGAGCAACATTATGTTGAAATACCAAAAAACATGTCAAATCATTCTGCTTATCCTTGGTGTATCCATGATAAGCTATGGTGCAGTCAGAGGTGAGGCGGCTACAGTGCTTGGTAAAGCAATAAAACTATGTCTGGAGTGTGTCGGAATTGGATAAGGAAAAGAAATTACTATCAAGAAAACTGGCAAAAATACGTGGCTGGATACAGGCCGCGGCAACGCTGCTGACCAATATTCATATTCCAAATTTATTTAAGGGTAAAATATATCAGGGCAATGCAAAAACAGTATGCGTACCCGGATTAAACTGCTACTCCTGCCCTGCCGCGACAGGAGCCTGTCCAATAGGGGCATTTCAGGCAGTTGTGGGATCATCAAAATTTAAGTTTTCATACTACATAACAGGATTTTTTATTTTACTCGGTGTAACTCTCGGCAGATTTATATGTGGTTTTTTGTGCCCATTTGGATGGTTTCAGGATTTACTTCATAAAATACCTGGAAAGAAATTATCCACAGCCAAACTAAAGCCTCTTAGGTACCTAAAATATGTCATTCTTATTGTTTTCGTTATACTTCTTCCGATGCTTGTAACGAACTCTATAGGAATGGGAGACCCGTTCTTCTGCAAATATATTTGTCCTCAGGGTGTTTTAGAGGGTGCTATACCGTTATCTATTGGAAATGCTGCTATCCGTTCTGCGCTGGGAAAGCTTTTTTCTTTCAAGTGTATGATTTTAATTGCAGTGATTATACTAAGTATCTTATTTTACAGGCCCTTCTGTAAATGGATTTGTCCGCTTGGAGCAATCTACTCATTATTTAATAAGGTCAGCCTGCTCAAAATCACCGTTGATAGCGGCAAATGTGTCGGATGCGGTCAATGCTCAAAGGCATGTAAGATGGATGTGGATGTGTGTAAGACACCGGATCACCCCGAGTGCATACGCTGTGGTGCCTGCATAAAGGCCTGTACGAAGGACGCCATCTGCTACCGGTTTATGGGAAAATCATGCCAAAAAAATGACAACAGATAGCTATTAAACATTTTACTATTATTTTAAAGGAGAAATTACTCATGAAAAAAAAATTATCATTTATTTCTATTTTTACACTCTGCATAGCATTATCACTTACAGCATGTGGCGTAAAGCAGGCTTCCACAACAGATTCTAAGAACACTCAGACTGAAGCCGGCTCAGAAGCATCCGGCAAATCAGATTCCAGGCGTGATGATTTATATCAGCAGGAAAATCAGCTTTTTGCAGATCATGCTGATGTGTGGAACAAGGCATTTGGCATGATGAACAAAAGCGACGCCGATCCAAACGGAAATTATGCTGATTATCTTGCCGGTACCGTAGAATCAAACAAGAATTCATTCACACACGATGAGCTTAAAACACTTAATGAGGATATTGAAATCATACGAAAAATCGAGGAACAGATAGCAGAGCTTGAAAACAAAAATACATCATCAGACGATAACAAGAAGGACAGCTCTAAAGCCTCATCTGTATTCAGTGATTTTTCCGGTGAGGATTTTGATGGCAATAAGGTTGATGACAGCCTGTTTTCCGGTAATGCAGTAACAGTTGTCAATTTCTGGTTTACCGGCTGCAAACCATGTGTCGCTGAATTATCCAAGCTTAACGAATTAAATGATGCTATCAAATCAATGGGCGGAGAAGTTGTTGGCATCAACACAGAGACCTTCGATGGCAATAAAACAGCTATCAAAGAGGCTGCCTCTGTTCTTGAAAGCCAGGGTGTCAAATATCGTAATCTGTCAATTGACTCCTCTAGTGCTGCTGGTAAATATGCCTCAGAAATCATGGCCTTTCCAACAACTATACTTGTTGACAGAAATGGCAATATTGTAGGCAAACCAATGCTCGGCGGAATTGATAACAAGGACAACTATGATGCCCTTATGAAGCAGATTAAGTCTGTAATTGATGCAGACAGCACAAATAAATAGAGGTCTGCATATAAAAAGCTCCTGTGCATTGCACAGAGAGCTTTTTTGAACATTACTATAATGTAAAGGAATCTTCTGCATCTACCCACATCTGTAAATTCCCATCAAGATACAGTCTCGCATATTCTAGTGGTTCATCAATGGCAAGTGTGTTTAATGCACAATCTGATCAGGGTGTGGTTCTCAAATTCTTTTCTGCTTCCCAGCAGTCAATGCGAAGCATATAGTATGCACCGGTATAAACATCAATGCTTTTTCGTCCGGGATTATATTCTGCAAATATTGTTCTCATCGTATCTTATCTCCTTATCCTTCAATCAATTATTTGCTACAAAAATCAGAAGCATTTCAATCAGTTCACCATGTTACTTTTATTTTGTGTTATACTGTTTTATATAATTTTTTTGTCTCCGCTGCCGCTTCGGTCGGCACAGAGCAGAGGTCCACCGGACTTCTTGTGCCCTTGTATTTTCCCTTATCAGAGTTCGTAAACACTGGTGGGACGATATAACACAAGAAAAACAATAAGGGAAAGCTCACCTGGGACAAATCCAGTGTTTTCAATGGTTTGCGGAGAATTTAATAACAAAATATAACAGTTATTAAATTTCTTTAAACAGGTGAAATCTCAATCGGAATTTGGAGGGATAGATTTCTATGATTATCAGATATGCAGAAGAGAAAAATTTTATAGAATTGCGACAGTTTTATGACGGTATGTGTAAAGTTTTGAGCGGAAAAGATTTTCTGCCGGAGGGAGATAAAGGTGGTTTCCCTCCAGATGAAATGATCAAAGATGCAATCAAAGAGAGAAATCAGTTTATCGGTATTGAAGATGGTCGAATTGTTGCGGCGTATATTATGAATCATGATCGTGATGAGGCGTATCACGCAGTTAAATGGATTATTGATGCAAATGATAACGAGACAGTAGTTCTTCATGCCTTGCGTGTCCTTCCAGAATATGGAGGTCGTGGATACTCGAAGCAGTTAGTTCAACACGCAATAGACACAGCAAGGGAAAGAAACCTTAAATCAATTCGTCTTGATTGCATAGAGGGAAATGATATTCCACAGAAAATGTATATGTCGTTTGGATTTAAGTATGTGGATAAGGTTGAAATCACATATGTTGATATTGGAGTACCGAGGAAGTTCTTCTTATATGAGTTTGTACTCTAATCAAGACATAATAACAGTTATATCTTGAACATTGTACAAACAAATTCCAGTTTGCAGAACTAATAGAGAAATAACATATAAAACAATAAATATGCCGCCACAATTCCGTAATGATTAATGCTTGAAAGTCTCCTGAAAGAATGCTATAATATTGAGCGTAAAATTTGAGTGGACTTTTCCGGATTCGGTCATCTTTTTGCCACACAGCTATCTTGTGATAGCCGTGTGGCTTTTTTGTTGTCTGCATCCTGGAAAATCTGGCAGAACGGAGGATGGAAGCTGCCGGACACTTTGTGGAGAGGAGGGAAAGTATGCAGACCAATAATAAAATGGCGGTCGCTCCTGTTGGAAAGCTCATCTGGCAAATGTCGATACCGCCGCTGATTTCCATGTTCCTGCAATATTCCTATAATCTGATAGACAGCGCGTTTGTGGCGCGGTTGAGTGAGAATGCATTGACCGCTGTTTCTCTGTCATTCCCGATTACAACATTGATGAATGCAGCGTCTATCTGGATCGGTGTCGGCGTGAATGTGCTGATAGCAGGGTATCTTGGACAGAAAAAGCAGGATGAGGCAAATGCAACTGTCACACATGGATTGTTACTGGCTTTTGGAATAGGTGCCTTGCTCAACCTTATGTCATTACTGATTATGAAACCCTATTTTCGGGCATTCACCAATAATGAAGAAATTTATCAGCTGAGCATCGCCTATATGAGTGTGTGCTCCTTCATGCAAATTCCCAATATGGTGCATATCTCCATCCAGAAGATGATACAGGCCACCGGGAACATGGTCGCTCCCATGTGGTTCCAGATCGCGGGCGTGGTTGTTAACTTTGTGTTCGACCCCATTCTGATTTTTGGGATTGGTATTTTCCCGGCTATGGGAATCCGCGGCGCTGCGGTAGCTACCGTTGCAGGCTATCTGCTGTCCATGATTTTGGCATTTGCTTTACTGCTGGGCAAAAAGCAGAAAGTGCAGGTGAAAATCAAAGGCTTTCATTTGAAAAAGCAGATGATCTACCGTATTTTTGCCTTTGGCCTGCCATCTTTTATCATGAACGCCCTCAGTTCGTTTGTGGTGACCTTTGTCAATCTGTTTTTGGTGGCGTATTCCGATACGGCGATCGCTTTCTTCGGCGCATATTTTAAGGTGCAGCAGCTGATTGTTATGACGGTAAACGGCTTGATTCAAGGCTGTTTGCCTGTCATGCGGTTTAACTACGGCGCAGGCAACAGCGAACGGCTGCATTCAGCTTTCCGATATGGAACTGTTTTGGTCACCGGCATGATGATACTGGGGACGTTGGCTGTCCTCCTCTTTCCGGCGCAGATTCTGGGATTGTTTACGGCGTCGGAAGCCATGCGCTCCTTTGGAATCTCCGCCATGCGGATCATGGCGGCAAGCTATCTGTTTTGCGGCCTTTCTACGATGATTTCCACCTATTTTCAGACCACAGAAAAAGTAGGGTCCAGCATAGCGATCCAATTATGCAGGCAAATGCTTTTCCTTGTGCCTGCCCTGTGGTGTCTGGACAAATTGTTCCAGCTGAACGGAATCTGGCTTGCATTTCCGGTTGCGGAAACCGCCACTTTGCTCGTTGCACTTGTGATGATGGCATGGCATCGACGCAAAAATATCTCATAACGTGTTTTGCGAAGGAGGAATTATGAACGACACTTTCATGAAAGAGAAACCGATATTGCCGCTGATTTTATCCATGTCCCTGCCGATGGTGTTATCTATGCTGGTCAACTCCCTCTACAACATTGTGGACAGCTTTTTTGTCGCGCAGATCAGCGAGGAAGCGATGACGGCGTTATCATTGGTTTACCCGGTTCAAAATTTTATCAATGCGGCTGGAATTGGGTTTGGTGTTGGAATCAACGCAGTGATTGCCTTCTATCTGGGCGCGGGAGATCACGAAAAAGCAGATCAGACTGCCACACAGGGACTTGTGCTTGCCGTGATTCATGGCGTTGTTATGACAGTCTGCTGTATCGCAATTATGCCGGTTTTTCTGCGGATGTTCACTGCATCCGAAGCGGTCATTGAACTTGGCGTCCGCTATTCTGCCGTTGCGTTCGGCTTTACACTCATTGTTACCGTCAGCATGATGTTTGAGAAACTGTTCCAGGCAGTAGGAAACATGAAAACGACCATGATCAGCCTGATGTGCGGGTGCATCACAAACATTGTCTTGGACCCCGTTCTGATTTTTGGCTATGGCCCATTCCCGGAAATGGGGATTGAAGGCGCAGCGCTGGCCACCGGCATCGGGCAGGTCCTGACGCTTGCGATTTATCTGGTCATCTACTTTGTGCGGCCCATTCGCGTGCATATCCGCAGGCAGCACATTCTGCCCGGCAAAAAGATGGTCATAAAGCTGTATTCCATCGGCATTCCCGCAACCCTGAATCTTGCACTTCCGTCACTTTTGATTTCGGCGCTCAATGCGATTTTGGCCACCTATTCAGAGGTGTATATCCTGGTTTTGGGAATCTATTACAAATTGCAGACCTTCATCTATCTGCCGGCGAATGGCATTGTGCAGGGGATGCGCCCTTTGATCGGCTATAACTACGGCGCGGGCGAGAGTAAAAGGGTCAGTCAGATTTATCAGATCGTCCTGTGCATGAACGGTATCATTATGGTGCTTGGGACCGCGATATGCCTGCTGATTCCCGGCCAGTTGATGGGGCTGTTTACCCACACAGAAGCGACGATCCAGGCCGGGGAAACCGCCCTGCGCATCATCGGGGCCGGATTTATCGTCTCGGCGGTTTCTGTTACCTCTTCCGGCGCATTGGAGGGACTGAGGAAAGGCACGCCCTCCTTGCTGATTTCCCTTTGCCGGTATGTGGTGATCATCCTACCGGCTGCGTTTTGGCTCAGCAGGCTTTTCGGTGCCGTCGGCGTCTGGCATGCATTTTGGGTCACGGAAGTGATCGCCGCGGTCATTTCCCTTATCATTTACCGCAAGTCGATTGCAAAACCTGTGACGACGGCCCGAAAGGAATGAATGCCTATACTATTTCAAGTGGCATTTTCCCGAAATATTTGAATGGAGAAAATATCATCTCCGTTCCGCTTGCAGAAAATGAAACAATGCATATTGGATATGTGCTGAATGAAAATCAGGAATTAAATGATCTTGGAAAAAGCTATCTGGAAGAATTATGGAAATATGCTCCAGCCAATTCATAGTCGTATGCTATGGATAATCATATAAAATAGGTGTTATGTATGTACCGCTGTTTGCTGATATAATAACAGCAGAAAGGTGGTTGATGATTATGCCTATGGCGGTACTGCGCAATTTTTGTATATGGGGTTAATTCTTTGCTTCTAAATGTAATGGAAGTGCTGAAGTACATCGGAGCAGACTATATCCTGTGGCTTGCGATTCATATTGCTTTCAGTAAGCCGTCAACAGAAAACGCAGAGCAATCGGCATCGTTTCTGAAAGGCTTCATGCTGCAATTTGTCAATGTGAAGATCTATATGTTCGGAGTTACCGCACTAACGGGTTATGTTGTAGGATATATGTCCTCTTTTCCGGCTTTGCTGTTTTTTGAGCTGGTTATTGCAACAATCGGAACGATCGCAACCTGTACTTGGACTGGCTTGGGCGCACTGATTCAGAAGTTTTATCTACGGCATTTCCGTGTTATTAACATTATCCTTGCACTAACATTACTGGAGTGTATTTGGGGAATGTTAAGATAATTGTTGCTTTGAGAGCAATTCTAATTAACAAATCCCAGTTTATAAAATTAAGAAAATAGAATTTAAGATTGAAAACAACCAATTTGAGTGGAGAAGAAAACACTTATCAGGTACAATTAAAGACAACTGAAATCACAAAGGAAGTCAAAAAGTAACTTCTAACTTCAAGTTTATGGAGAGTCACCGTTATGATTAGAGAATTTCAAAGAGATGATATAAATAAAGTTGCAGATATATGGTTGCATACGAATATAAAGGCACATAATTTTATCCCCGCCGAATACTGGAAAAGCAATTTCAAATCAGTAAAAGAAGCGTTGTTACTAGCAGAGGTTTATGTGTATGAGTATGATACAGAAATACAGGGTTTTATAGGGTTAAATGATGAATATGTTGAGGGCATTTTTGTTTCTGGTGAAATGCAATCGCAGGGTATAGGTAAAATTCTGCTGAATTATGCAAAGGATAAAAGGAATAAGTTGCACTTGAACGTATACCAAAAGAACGCACGGGCAATATCTTTTTATAAGAGAGAAGGATTTGAGATTCAGCATAGTGGCTTAGATGAGGCTACCGGAGAAAAAGATTATGTAATGACATGGCAACACAAATAGAAATTCAAGTTTGTCATACATGCAAGAACGACTACAACGGTATTGACTCGTGACAATAAAATTACAATATTTTCGTCTTAGACTATATGCAAAAATACTAAAGCAGTACAGAAATGAACTGTTAAATACAATAAATATCCTGCTTTATAAAGGAGTAAATTTTTACGAGTAGGAGTTTGAATAATGGATTAAAATGCCGAAAGCCTGTATTTATGCGGATTTTCGGCATTTACTTTATTAAATGGCTCTAGGTTGGATATATTTATGGGTAGAATAATTGATTGGAAGGGAGATAACAATGAAACAATTATCCGAGGATAATGCATATGAGAATTATTACCAATTTGTAGGTGCTACAAAATATAGAAAACCTCTTTTTCATGACAATGAGATTCGTCATAGATTAAGTTGCATTATAGCAGACATTTTTAATAAAAAAGAAGAATTCATGTGGAGTGAGTTCTTCTTTTTTGTAATAGGTAAATCTGAGTGAAGGCTGCTTTATATGTGCCACTTGTATAAAAATGTTTCAACAACTTAACATAATTAATTTATGTAAAAAAATCATACAATATAGGACGCTTCTATAGGCAACGCATACAAAATATAGTAAAATATTACCTATATTTGAGAGTCGGAAAATAATAAAAAAGCAGAGATGCATGGTATCAAAAAAAGATTTTTATTTAATAGCAGTTATATTAAATAAGTAATCGCAAAAAATTGAATAAGGGGTTAGGTAGGTGATAATTTGAAGAAATTACGATTAATTTTACTTACGCTGTTTATGTTTTTATGCGTTGGCTTTGGAAATAATATAATATATGCCAGTGGCGGAGCAGTGCTTGAAGCATCATTAACAGTAACGGAGAAGGACAAGGCAGTTGTAGATATTGATTTGAAAGGAAACACCGGAATTTGGGCACTGAAGTTTAAAGTGGGATACAACCATTCAGCTTTAAAGTTAAAATCAGTACAGAACGGGGAAGTGTTCTCAAAGGGTGACATAACTGAACCGGAAAAGCTGGACAAAGATGAATATGTTTTTTTAGCAAGTTCAAATAGTGTTAAGAATATAGAAAACAGTGGGACGGTAGTAAGACTTAATTTCAAAATTGCAGACTATGCGTTAGAAGGCGATTATCCAATCAAGGTAACTTTGGTGCAGGCTATAGACGCCAAAGGAAACGTTGTTGATATGGACACAGAGGACGGCAATGTTACTGTTTATTATGAAGTTAAGAAAAATGACATAGTGTTCGACAAGTCAAAGAGTGAAAACATCAAAATACCAACAGGAACAAACAGTTCAAAGGAATCAAAAGGCTCAAAAGAATCAAAGGGAAAAGTCAAAAAAGTTGTAGTAAATAATAAGAAAGTTGATAAGGACAATTACACCGTTGATTCAGATGGAAATGTAGAAATTTCTGAGAAGTATTTAAACACTTTAAAAGACGGCAAGTACAAAGTTACCGTACAAAAAGGACAGAAAACGTACAACACAAATTTTATTGTAAAGACGGATGCGTCGAAGAAGATTGTAAATAAGAACAAAGGGGGAGAAAACAGCAAAGCAAACAAAAAAGAAACTGTTAATGGGGCAAGACAGGAGAACGGTATAATTGTTGTGGTAGTCATAGCAGCAGTTGTTATCGCTGGAATTGCCTTTGTACTAGTAAGAAAAAGGAGAGAGAAACAATGAAAAAAAGATTATTAACCTTACTTTTAGCAATTGCGCTCACTGTCTCCCAGGTACCGGCACAAACATACGCAAAAACCAGCGGTAATATGTACGGAGATGTTAATGGTGATAAGGTAATTGATTTACGCGATTTATTATTGTTAAAAGAATATATCTCTGAGCAGGAGACAGAGGGAGTTGTATTTGCCAATGCAGATATTAATGCAGATCAGAAGGTAGATTTGAAGGACTTCCTAATTCTGAAAAAATATTTTGCAGAGTGGGATGTTCATTTAGGAGCTGAATTGCTCACAGTGTCTTTTTACGATGGAGACCGATTAATAGAAACATTACCTGCAGAAAAGGATTATCCGTTAGGGGAACTACCTTCCAAGGATAAATACACAAAAGATAATGCTATTTTAATAGGTTACTACACTGATAAGGAATGTACAGTTCCATTTTATTCAGAAGATGCAGTAACTGAAAACATGAATGTATATGCCAAGTATCAGGAAATGGGTGGTAAGGAAGAATTAAACATTACTTCTTTTGCACAGATGGACCAGCCAAAGGACATAACATTTAACATTAAAAAAACATCAGGCGATGTGGCTGCAAAAGATGCAGCAACTCTTGTTGTAAAAGATGGTTCAGACAATGTTGAATTAAAGGTTGAAGATACTGACGGCGACGGTGTATACACAGTAAGCGCACCACAAGGTTTTAACGAAGGTTGTTCTTATGAATTAAATCTCTCCGACGGTTGGGTATTTGATGGCAAAGAAGAAACAATAAGAACGGCATCATTTTCAATAGCCATGCAGGAAGTTGAAAACCTTGAAATGAATGATGACGTAGTATACATAAAGGATACAGATGAAATTTCATATTCTGTTGACGGAGAAAGTTATGATGTATTAACTTCAGACCAGATAAATGAAAGAGGCGGTAGTTTTGAATATGACAATGCATCAAAACTTAAAAAAGACGATATTCTTTGTGTTTATGTTGGCATAAAACCTACTGAAAGAGATGCAGATAAGGGCGCTGAACTTTTAGATCCGGCTGTATATGTTAAGGTGGCTGCTACAGATGGAAACAAAGTAACCTTTGCGCCACTTGATGAAAATGACCAGCTTGAAATATACAACATGCCTGACAACTTTCCATTAACAGTACAGGAGCTACCAACTGAGGAAACAGGTACAATCAGTTTTGATGAGTTGGATTTAGACATGTACGCAAACATGATGGGCGAGGACGGAACATACGAAAATGCAGTAGACTCTATTGGAGTTGGTGATTTTGTTACATTATATGTTTCAACTGATGAGATTCAATCAGGAAAAGACGTTTATTATGGCGAGATTACGGATTACAACAAAACTACAAAATTAATTACATATAAGGAAGTAACTAAATCGGACATTGAGGAAAGTATGGACCTCTATTCTGAAATTTCACTTTCAGGTAGCGACATTATAAGCGATGAAGAAAGTAAGAAGTTAGAAAATGTTTTAACACAACAGATAGAAAAAAGTGATTTTGGAGAAGCAGCAGCAGACACACTTTTTGATATGGTAACAAAGACAGATGATTTTAAGGATAATGTAAGTGTTCAAAATGTTGTTGTAAGAGATTCAAAGGGAAACAAAATTTCAAAGCAAAAACTTAAGAAAATGAATATAGGTAAAAGCTTTGAACTAACAGATGATGTAAAACTTACTGTTGAAGTTATAAATAAAGGCGAACAGCTTCATTTTAATAATGGTATCCAGCTTGCAGTTGGAGTTGAAGCAGAATTCGAAGCAGAAGTTGATGATGGCACAGTAAATATTGACCTTTCTGCAACATTTGTAGAGGAATGTGAATTAGTGCCAAGAGTAAAAGGTAGCATTGTTACAAAAGAGATTCTTTTTATTCCTATACCGGTTGGTATTAGTGTAAATACAACTATGGATGTAAAGAACTTTACTGCATTTTCATTTAATGCAAATATTTACACTGTGGCAGAAGAGGAACAGTCTCTTTGGGAACAGTTTAAAGCTATTGCAGAAGACCCATCAGAAGCAATTTGTTTATCTAATTTGCCGGATGGACTTAAAGCAGGTCTTAGTTCCGTAAAAGATGTTATGGACAAGATTGAAGAAGTTCAGGCAAAGATAGAACAGGCAAATGATACAGCAGAACAAATAAAAGGCTATAAAGAAGATTTAGAAGCTCTTTGGCAGGTAATGGAAATGAACGGTACCGATGAAGAGGAATGGAATGAAATGTGCAAGGCATTTGAAAAATCAAATGTTGCAAGTGATATTTTAGATGTTATGGATTTAAGCACTGAAACAGAACTTGGCACAGAATTCTTAGATGGAATGCAGGCACTGATGGATAAATACTCAGAAACACTCCAGAAGGAAACAGACTGGGTAACATTAGTTAATAAGGAAATCTGTTCCACAGAAGTTTGCTATTTTGGTGTAGTTATTGGTACACAGGTAAATTTCGTTGTTAGAACAGACATGAATATAGCCATTGGTTCTAATTTAGAATACGAAGTAGGAAAGAGATATAGTTTCTGGTTTAAGGTAGGTTTATTTAAACCGGAGGCTGGCTCTTCCACAATGGATTTGTTAGATGAGCATTTTGACTTCCAATTTTATGTAATGGGTAAGATTGGATTAAAGGCAGGTATTAGAGCTAAACTTTACGCAGGTATTGGTAGTGGTAAATTCGCCTCTGTGGGTGTTGCCGCAGAACTTGGACCATATGTTAAGCTGTATGGTTTCTTTATATATGAATATTCTAAGTATCGTCCTGCAAATACAAGCAATACAGTAAGTAAGGAGCGAATGGCAGGTGCACTTAGTATAGAGTTTGGTCTATATTTTATGATGAGTTTTGAAGCAAATGCCATTGGAAATCTTTTTAGTTATAGTAATGATTTTGTAGATGAGGAAATACCACTGCTGAAGGCAGGGCGAAATGTATTTTATTACAATACAGCGTATGAACCTAGTGACGATGAAGTAATAGTTGTAAGAGACGAAGACGGAGACAGAACTAATGGAATCACAATGGATGTGCCAAAGAACGTATTAGCACTTAAATATGTGGAACTTAGCACAGGTATTCAGGGGGTAGAGTCGCTTTCAACTTCAAATTATAAAATTAGATTTACAAACAGAAACTTTAGTGTAGACAATAAAACAGGAAAAATAAATGTTAATGTTCCTGAGAATACACGTTATATGTCAGGTGAAATGACAATTACTTATTTACATAGTAAGGTCGCATTCAGTCAATACGACATGACAGTAACAGTTCCGGTAGTATGGACAAACCTTACAACAGAAGAGTTAAGTGAATACTATACAGCATCTGTTCGAGTAGGTAATGACAAAGACGGTTATAAGACTGTATGGAACAAAAAAGTTTTAAAGAACGAAGAATTTAATTTACCAACAGAGGAAGAATTGAAGGAAATACTTAACTGGAATGACTATAAATATACTTTAACAGAAGGCTATAATGGTCAGAAAACCGAGAATGTAACCCTTGTAGACAATACAACTTATGATTACTATGTGGATTACAAAACATATCCAATTACAGTAACAGGTATTGAAAATGCAAACGGAACAACAAGAAGTCAGACATTCTACGCAAAATATGGCGAAAGATTTGATTTCTCAGACTTAGAATCAACAGGTTCTAACAGAAGGGGTGCCTACAACAAATTTGCAGGAGTTACAACAACAGCAACCATAAATGTAAATGGAACTGATGAGGTTATTGATTTAACACAACCAATTAACAGTAAAATCGCAGAAGCCTTGTCAAATGGTGTTAAAGCAAAAGCAAATTATGTAGACGACAGTACAACAGCAACATTTGTATTTAACGGAATTGATGTAGAAAATACAGTTGTTAAAGCTAAGAGAGGAACAATTCCTGATTATGATTACTTACAGGTAGCTGAAGAAAATAATACAGACATTATAGGCATAACACCTGAAGTAGATAAAATATCATCACCAACAATATATTACATTGAATGCAAGAATGTTGTTAAGAAGCTTGTAACAATTACTTTTGATACAAGAGGTGGTAATACAATTGATCCTATAACAAGAAAGGAAACAACAATTCTTCCAACAATTGAAACACCGGTTAAAAAAGGTTATGTATTTGATGGCTGGTGCACAGATGCACAGTGTGAAAATCCATTTACATCTAACAGAGTTCCAACAGAAGACATAACACTTTATGCAAAATGGAAACCGGCTGTATACACAATTACATTTAATGTTAATGGTGGAAATGAGTTAGAGAATAATAAGAAGAAAGTAACATACAAAGAAACTTATGGAGAAATCCCTGAACTTGTTAGAGACGGTTATGCTTTCCTTGGTTGGTACATGGAATTAGAAGGCGGAGAACAGATTACATCTGACGATAAAGTTTTAATTACATCAAATGTAACATTATATGCTCATTGGAGAAAATTAAAAGCTATACCTGCTGAAACATTTACATTTACAAAGCAGTCATATTTCTTTGATTCATTTATTCAGAGAATTGCAGATTACAGCTTTAATTTACCGGGAGGGGAAGACCTTAACGAGGGAGAAACATTTAGCGAAGACAGCTTTACAATTAAGTACAAATCTCAAAGTAAGGACGAATATGAAGATAACTTACCATCAGATATTGGAGTATACGATGTTGTAATAACACGTCCGGCAGATCAATACTATTTGAAGTTTGAACATTTATATGAGAGCGTTTTAATAATTAAACCTTATGACTTGAATTGTTCATATTACAATGTTTACGTTGACTGTAGAGATTCAGTTGGTGGCTCACAGAAATTAAATAACACTGTATCATGGGCTAATGGAACAAGCTCTTCATTCTCAATAAATATGGATACAAAGACAAGAAGTGGCTCAACAACAAAATATGCTACATATCCAACACAGATACATATGGAATCAAGTGGCAGAATGGTTGGTCAGCATGTATGGGTTACAACAAGAGTAACTGATATTACAGGTAACGTTAAGTCTATTAAAGACAGATACAAAGAATATTGGGCAAACACATTGAAATACACTTGGGGACTTGGTAGTTATCCGGCTGTAAATTATGCACCTGGAAATTATGAGGTAACTAAGAACGGAAAGATAAAAGTCAGACTTACCACATACGGAAATAACGATAAGGTGTCAGGTTTAACTTATTCAACATCAAGTAGTGGTACTAACAGTGATCCGTGTGTAGAAGTAGATGGAAATTACTTTATTATTGATGGTAGCAAATTAACAGAAGACAATCATGTTGTTAATGTATTTGCTAAATACGGTGGTTCAGGATACTCACAGGTAGGAAGCTTTACGGTTAGTCCTATTGCTGATTAGGAACAGTGTAGTGGAAAGTAATAGAAATATTACAGGAAGGTAATAGAAAAGGAGGTTCTCCGTATGAATAGTTTTAACAAAATAAACATTCGTAAATTACTTGCAATGTTATGTATTGTAGTAATATGCATAAGTGGTATATCTGTAAGTGTACCTGTATTTGCACAGACAGAAAATGAAACAAAAGAATGCGTAATTGCCGCATCATCAAAAACAGTTGAAAGAGGCAATGAGTTTTCAATTATAGTGGACATAAAAAATAACCCGGGTATATGGGGACTTAAATTAAAAGTTTCTTATGACCATACAGCATTAACTTTAACATCAGTAAAAAACGGAACAGTTTTTGATGATGAAGACACAGTGTTACCAAGTACGTTAGATAAAGAAGAGTTTGTATATCTAGCTTATCTTAACAGCCTTAAAAACAATACAGATAATGGTACTATTGTAACATTGAATTTTACAGTTAATGAGGCAGCAGAATTTAAACCATATATTATCGGAGTCAATGTTACACAGGCAATTAATGTTGACAGCGAAGACATAACTTTGAAAGCAAATGATGGCGCAGTTTCAGTAGTTAAATGTATTCATGTAAATGACACAAAGTGGGATTTTGATGCAGATACTCATTGGCACAATTGTGTATATGAGGACTGTAAAGAAAAGATTGTAAAAACTGTGGAGAAACATAAGGCAGTTGCCATTCCTGCAGTAAAAGCCACATGTACAAAGAGTGGATTAACAGCAGGAACTAAATGTTCAGTATGTGGATACGTTATTAAGAAGCAGCAGATAGTAAAAGCCAAAGGCCACACAGTAGTTAAACTTCGAGCAGTAAAAGCCACAACAGAGAGAACAGGCTTAACAAGCGGTAAGAAGTGTAAAGTATGTGGAAAGATTTTAGTAGCCCAGAAGGTTATTGCTAAACTTCCATATAAGATGCAAAAAGCTGCTAAAGTAAGTGTGCAGGACAAGATGTATAAGAAAAAGAGTACATCATCAAAGGTTGTTAGTAACTTAGTTCCAGGTAAAAAAGTTACTATTGTTGACATTAAAAAGAGTTGGTACTTAATTAAGTACAACGGAAAATTAGGTTACGTTAAGTCAACATCAATAGTTTTCAAAGGAACCGTAATAACTAAAAAAGGCAAACTTAGAGTACGTTCAGGAGCAGGAAAGAAATATCCAATTATTTCATCTTACAAGAGAGGAACAAAGGTAACCATTATAGGAAATACTTCAAAAGGCTGGTACAAAGTTCGAATTAAAGATAAGAATAAAGATGTAGTAGGATATATGTCTGCAAAATACATAAAGTTATAATAACTTTTTTGAAAGTAAAACATAAAAAAATAAAACATTAAAAAGCCCATTGGATTTATAGAGGGGTTCCTCAAAAATAGAATTCCATGGGCTTTTTTTATGTAGTAACAAACTCCTTTAGAATTTCTTATTACATAAAAACGTTCCACTAGGGATGCACACTCGTGCGAGAAGAAAATAGTTGCGTAGCAACGCGCACTCGGTGCGTAGAAGGTCCCAAGGGACATTCTATTATGTAATAAGAAAAGGAGGAGAGCAATGAAAGTAAATGGTAAGAGTTATAAGATAACAGTAAAAGATTATTTAGATGAAAAAGAGTATGTTCCTGCACATATAGTTGTTGAATTGAACGAAGAGATTTTACCAAAGAATATGTATGAAAAAACATATTTAAAAGATGACAACTGTCTGGAAACTTTCAAAATTTAAAACAATAGGAACTTCAGTTCATTCTGTGGAAGAGGCGATTGAAGCACAAAAACTAGGAGCAACCTATATAAGTGCAGGTCATATATTTGCTACTGATTGCAAAAAAGATTTACCACCAAGAGGATTGGAGTTTTTAAAAAATTAGAATACAAAGTTAATCTGGTAAATGCTATAATGAATATATAATTAAGGTTTAAAAGAATAAATGATGAAAAGGAGATTTTATGAAAAAAGGGTTTAGTATAATCATGGCGTTTGTTACGGTTATGACAATGCTTTTTAGTGGCGTAACTTTTGCTGATGATACGAATGAAAATACAGAAAGTAAAACAAAAGAATGTAATTTTACAAACCTTATTGTGTTTGCAAGGTTTTCAGACGAAGATGAGTTTGTAGACAATGAATACAGTGGAAATTCTGTTAGAAAAATCACAGACAATTCTTACAACAATGCAGATTTTAATGTTTCAGATTATTATGAAACTGCTTCAAATGGAAAGTTACATATGAATAGTGTGTATTTATTCGACAAGGGTGGTTCTATACAATTGTCACATCCAAGAGGTTACTATGCTGAATACAGCGATGAAAATCCTGAAGGCTATACGGACAATGGCGAAAAATCACAGCGTATGTACGAACTAAAAACAGACTGGTCTGAAGCTATAAACAGAGCTATATCAGCGGGCAATGTGATTACAAATTATGATGGTACAAAAAAGTACAACTTTTCTGAACTTGATAAAAACAACGATGGGGCAATTGATGCAATCACCATTATTTACAAAAATACAACTCAGAGTATTTCTGTGGGTTGGTCCTCCCCTTTATGGAATTATAAGGATTATGCAGATTACGTAAAAATAAATGCAGATGGAAAAACAATTACAAGTAAAAACTATGTACAGGTGACAAATTCTTATAATTATTTATACAAGGATAATCGGAAAAACGTGATTTTGCCTATGGCAGTGGCAACTCATGAAATGGGGCACATTTTAGGATTTAAGGACTTGTACAATAGTTCAAATAGTTCGCCGGTATATTATATGTCTGCAATGGCAAAGCATATGTCACCTGTGCCACAGTTTATATCTGTAAAAGAAAGAGAAGCAAAGGGGTGGCTTACATCTGACAATGTTAAAACAATTTATCAAAATGGACAGTATACCTTAAAGGAAGCATCGACTAGAGGAGATTCACAGATAGTCGGATACAAATTAAATTTAAAAGGAACCAATAAAACACTGTACTTAGAATATAGAAATTTTGGCACAGGTGGTAATAAGTATGATTGTCAGTCAAAAGAATTGTATAAAACAGATGGAACGAAGCTAAAAGGATTGACAATTGGTTCAGGACTTGTTTGTTATTTGGTGGACAAAGATACAAAATTCCCAAACAACATGGGATGCGTTGCAGGAAAGTGGAATTATGAAACATTAGGTGGTACATATGCAACAAAATCTGATGCACCATTAAAACTGAATCAGAGCTTGGAAATAACTGATGATATGCATGTTGAAGTCACAAATATAACTGATAATCAATTAACATTTAAAATAGAAGGTGATTTTGAAGAACAACAGACTGAAACTAAAGAGATATCAGACAGGGAAAAATACGATGGAAGGGACGATGGCATAGTAACACCAGTAAAAGATCAGGGAGATACCAATTTGTGTTGGGCATATTCAAGCATTGCAGCAGCAGAATCATCCATTTTAAAAAGTGGAATTGATCCTACAGTAACAAAAGATACATTATCATTAAATCCGATGGCGGCAGCTTATAGAGTTTTTAAGAGAGAAAGCGATCCATTGGGAAATACAGATGGAGACTGGCAATCAGTAAATTATTTGATGCAGTCAGGAGACCCGTTAAAAATTGCCAAGTTATATTCAATGTGGTGGGCACCGGTATCGGGTAATGTGGTTACCACAAACCCATATGATAATCCGTCATATAGATTTGAAAATGCAATTTATATACCTGAAAACAAATCAAATCCGGAAGAATACATTAGGTCAATAAAAAAAGCCATAGCAAAATATGGGGCAGTAACATTTCAGTACAATAATGCAAGAGAAACGTTATACTACAATCCAAAGAATGAACATAGCAGTACAATTTCTCCGCATGCATGCACAATCATTGGATGGGATGACAATATTCCATCAGACAAATTTGTACCAAATGGTGCTACCAAAAATGGTGGTTGGCTTGTAAAAAACAGTTACAAATCATTGGAGTATTTTTGGCTGTCATATGACAATACAAGCAGTTGTTCTTATGCATTTTCATTTGCACCAAAGGATAAGTATGACTTTAATTATTACTATGATGGAAGCATGGACGATTTCCCATTAAGAAAAGATAAGTCAGTGGCAAATGTATTTAAAGCAAAAAAATCTGATAATCTAAAAGACGAATATATAAAAGCAGTAAATGTGGCTATTGGTGGTGAAAATGTAACCGCTAAAGTGGAGATATATAAAAATGTAGATTATCCTTATGGTGGACAGGAAAATGTACCAGTTTCAGGTGGTTATCTGGCAAATACTACAACGGCATATTTTGAAAATAGCGGATATGTAACAATAGAACTGAATCAGCCGGTAAAAATCGAAAAAGACCAATGGTTCTCTGCAATAGTAAGTGTTTCAAATGAAAAGGGCGACGCCAAAATAATGACTTCATATAAAAATGGCAGGGAAATGTCATATATAAACAACGGTAGTGGATGGACACAACTTAAAAATTATGTGGGAAGAATAAAGGTATACACAAAATTGGAGAACAAAGTGGAGAATCCAACTATAGAAGTGCCTACAACGGAAGCACAAACCACAACTGAAGTGCCTACAACATCAGAGCCAACAACAGAAGCACCAACCACATCAGTGACAACAACACCAAAGGCAACAACGGAAGTGACAACAACATTAGAGCCAACAACGGAAGCACCAACCACATCAGTGACAACAACACCAAAGGCAACAACGGAAGTGACAACTACATTAGAACCAACAGCAGAAGCACCAACTACATCAGTGACAACAACACCAAAGCCAACAACGGAAGTGACAACTACATCAGAACCAACAACTGAGAAACAAACTGAGACAACTGTCACAGTAGAACCCACAGCTGAAATATTGACTACAGAAAATACAACATCAGAAACTACTGGAGAAAATCAAACAACTGACGAAACAACATCAGAAAAAGAATCAACTACAACTTTTGGACAGGTTGTAACAAAGGAAAATGAACCAACAACTAACGGAAAAACTACAACTCGTGTTGACGGTGTAAATAAAAAGAGTTTAAAGCAAACAAAAATTTTAAAAGTAAAAAAACTTAAAAATAGAAAAGTGAGAATTACTTTTAAAAAGGTAAGTAAGGCTAAAATATATCGGATACAGTATTCAACTGACAGAAAATTTAAGAAAAACGTAAGAACAAAACGTACAAGAAAGAATACATATCTGTTAAGAAAATTACGTGTTAGAAAAAGATATTATGTAAGAGTGAGAGCAATAGTTGGAAAAGACAAAGGCAAATGGAGCCGTGTAAAATCTTTTAAAGTGAGGTAAGCGGTTTTATAAGTAATTGGACAGGGAGTTGGGGCTAACGCTCTTGCAGACATGGGAATTTGCGAAAACAATCCAGAGGAATCTTATTTTGCAAATGTGCAGGTACCGATGTATTTGGCAAAGGCGGCAAAAGGAAGAAAACTTATTTGTTTCAGCTCGGATCAGGTTTATAGTGGTTGTGACGATGATGGACCTTATGCGGAAGAAAATGTAAAGCCGGCAAATGTTTATGCAACTCATAAACTGGAAATGGAGCAGAGGGTGTTGGATATTGAACCATCAGCAGTTATGTTAAGGGCTGAATGGATGTATGATATGGAAACCACAAAAGATAATTATTTTACATTGCTAAATAAAGAAAAGACGGTTTATTTTAGTTCACAGGAATTTAGAGGAATTACATATCTGAAAGAAGTGGCAGAAAATATGGTATAGAATTCAGTGATGCACTTGACGGAGTGGTTAGATGTGCAAAGGATTATAAGATTATATAAAAATAGAGCTGTAAGTAGATTTTAAAACTTACAGCTCTGTTAATTTCTATTTTTCTTCTTCAGGATATTTAAAGCCCCACGATTTTCTAAATTCAGTCATCATATCCATAACGTCTTTTGTATAGTCAAAGTGCATGCAGTCAACATCGCCGTTAATTGCTTTTTCCATATCAGCAAGTTCGTAGGCGAGAGCGTCTGCATTTTCGCCGGTTTTGATTAATTCAGTTTTGCCAGAGTCAGTGTATGTTATGGTAGCTTCCCAAGCTCTAGGATATTCCATTATTTCAATATAACCTTTTTCGCATGAAACCATACCACGTTTTGGCTGCTTAGAATGAAGTGAAAGCATAACGCTTGCCATCTGACCTTCTTCGTTTGTTAGAAGTAAACCAGCCTGCTCGTCAACACCTGTTGGAGCAGATTTTACCTGAGATACAAGGTTGTTAGGTTTTGAATCCATAAACCAGCGGATAAATGAAAGTGCGTATACACCGATATCGAGCATTGCACCTCCGGCAAGGTTTCTGTTGAAAAATCTGTTTGTCATATCATATTCTTTAAAACTTCCAAAGTTCATGGTAATAAGGTTCACTTTTCCAAGTGCTCCGGATTCCAAAATTTCGTTTAATTTTTTGTAAATTGGCATGTGGAAAATTGTCATTGCTTCACCAATAATAACACCTTTTTCTTTTGCCAAAGAAATTGCTTCGTTTAATTCATCACTGTTAAGTGTTATGGATTTTTCAACAAGTATATGTTTTCCGTTCTCAATTGCCTTCTTCATAAATTCAAGATGTGTGTTATGTGGAGTTGTGATGTAAACAACATCAACTTCTGGATCAGTAAACACATCATTCATATTGTCATATACTTTTCCGATATTATATTTTTGGGCAAAATCAACAGCCTTTTGGTGTGTGCGGTTTGCAACAGAATAAATATTTTTTCCATTTTTGATTAATGCCTGTGCCATTTGGTTGGCAATAACTCCGGTACCTAATACAGCCCATTTAATTTCCTTCATAATAAACCTCCTTGTGGTTAGATAAACACGTAAAATTTCACAAAGCATATTGTAAAAAGCGGTTTAATAGATAAACACGCATAAAAATTAATTTTACGAATAAATACACTGTGAAAATCAATTTCATAGTACAAAGATACCATGACATATAAATTTCGTCAATAGAAAAATTATTCTTTTGTGAAAGCTATAGATGATTCATGCTGAATAATGGAATCATAAGCTTCTTTTCTCATAGATGTAAGGAAAAGATAAAGCACTTCGATTACCATTGTGGCAGAAACTCTCGAAAAACGATATTCATCAAGAAATAATTTTTCGCGGGTTGCTGTTGTTATATGATAATCACTGATTTTAGCAATAGTCGATTTCTCGCTATTGGTTATTGAAATTGTAGTTGCCTTCTTTTGTTTTGCTGCTTCTAAAATATTAATGACACCGGTTGACTCCCCTGAATTTGAAATTGCAATAACTACGTCATCAGGTGAAAGGTTGTAACTGTAGGCAAGCTGGGTTTCCCAAACAGGAGTAGAAACTGCGGAAATCCCAATCTGGTTAAGCTTGTAGGCTCCGTCCATTGCTACAGGAACAGTGTTGCCAACAGCAGCAAAAAGAACATTTTGGGCATTATTTATTCTTTTTAAAATGTCCTGCAGATTTTCAGAATTCATCATTGAAACTGTTTGAGTAAGTTCGGCAACTTTATTTGCCAATATATTTTTCAATGATTGTTCCAAATCATCTACTGAAATATGATTAGACAATTCATCGTCTTCCGACTGGGAAACCATTTCTTTTGCAATAGAAATTTTAAGATGGTGAAAGCCCTTCATATCAATTTTTTTACAAAAACGTGAAACGGAAGCTTCACTTACCTGACATTCTTTGGCCAGTTCGCCAACGGTCATATCCACGATTTCTTTTGGATGATGAATGATGAAATTGCCAATCTTCTTTTCGGTTTCAAAAAAAGTATCCATAGAAGCACATATTTGATTAATAACTGATTTTTCCATATATAAAGTCCTTTTAATAAAAAATTTATGGGTTGCTAGAAATTTACTTCAATTCGAGCTTGCTTGTAAGATTTAGTGAAATAGTATTTCTTCGTACAAAACACTTAGTAAACAAAGTTTCATAAGTAACTTTACTTTAATAATGAAAAAAATGCAATAGCCTCATAAAAGTGTGAAAACTATGGCAAAATATGCTCATAAAAGTGTAAAAATGTTAAGAAATATCCTCATAAAAATGTAAAATTGTGTATAATGATATGAGAAATTGAAAGGAATATAGTTATGATAAACGGAGAACAAATGGTAAAAGTAGAAAAGTATCGTGTACTTAATACAATGGTAAAAGAAGGACAGATTTTATTTACTGGTTCTTCTCTAATGGAACAATTTCCAATTAATGAATTACAAATGGATTTTGGAATTAAGGAAATTATTTACAATAGAGGGATTGGCGGATTTACAACTGCTGATATGCTTCAATGTATGGATGAGCAAATTTTTGGAGTCAAACCTTCCAAGATTTTTATAAATATTGGAACTAATGATATTAGTGATCCTAATACAGATTTTGACATTCTTTTAAAAGAAATGTTGAAAAATTATGAAGAAATATTAGGTCAGATAAAAGATAAATTACCAAAGACATCTGTGTATACAATGGCTTTTTATCCAGTAAATAGTGTTGATATGCTTCCGGATTGCCCTTTTGAGCAAACTGTTTTTTATCATAGAAATAATGAAACGGTGCCAGTAGCTAATGAAGAGGTGAAGAAATTAGCACAGAGAATGGGATGTTATTATATTGATGTGAATCAGGGGTTAACGGACCGTAGAGGAATGTTAAAGAAAGAATACACTATGGACGGAATACATATGTATGCCAATGCATATAAAATTATTTTAGATAATATGAAAAAGTATTTGTAATAAACTTAAATTGACACATACCTTTATATATGCTATCTTTTTCATAGTTAAAAAATTAAATAAAGGGAATGAGGTTCTCCCTTGATTTTATCAAAACCGCTAGTAAAGCTGATGACTTCTGTGTAACAATGCACAGGTGAATCAGCTTTTTTTATGTAATATAAATTCCACATAAGGAGACAACAAATGAACAAACAACAAATATACGAAAAAGCAATTCTAACGATCAAATATATTATCCTTTCAATTATAATCGGTGTTGTTGTGGGAATAGTAGACACAGTTTTTGGAAGAGGCTTAATTGCAATATCTGATTTCAGAACAGCCAATTACAAATATCTTATTCCGTTTTTACCGGTAGCAGGACTTTTAATTACATGGCTGTACCTACGTTTTAGCAAATTAAGTTTAAAAGGTATGACACTTGTATTTGAAGTTGGGCAGGAGAAAAGGGATTCAATACCACTTGCGCTAGTACCACTGGTTATGGTTGGAACATGGATAACACATCTTTTTGGAGGTAGTGCCGGCAGGGAAGGTGTAGCTGTTCAGATAGGGGCAACACTTTCACATTATTTGGGCCGAAAAATGAAAACACCAGACAACAGCAAAGTTATGCTAATAACAGGTATGGCAGCAGGTTTTGGTGGCTTGTTTCAAACTCCTTTGGCGGCGACTTTTTTTGCTATGGAAGTAATTGTTGCAGGTTATATGGATTATCAGGCATTGCTACCTGCAATAATCGGAGCCTTTGTAGCTTCATATACGTCCCACTTTCTTGGACTTGAAAAATTTGCTGTAGAACTAAAAGGAACGGTTGATTTTTCAAATATTAAAATTGTGGTAGCAGTTATAATTTTAGGATTAGCATTTGGAATTGTAGGAAGATTGTTTTCAAAGTTACTTCAAGTGCAAAAAAAAATTATGGCAGAAAAATTTATAAATCCGTACATAAGAATTGGTGTTGTTTCAATACCATTGGCAATAGTGTTGATTTTCCTTTGGCAGGGAAGATACAGCGGACTTGGAACTAACTTGATTTCCAGCGTTTTTTCAGGTGGAGAGGTTTATGGCATTGACTGGATTTTGAAACTGTTACTAACAGTGCTTACTTTATCAATTGGTTTTCAGGGCGGTGAAGTAACACCACTGTTTTCAATAGGGGCAACTTTAGGAGCAGTTCTCGGACAACTTTTAGGCATATCACCAATATTATGTGGAGCGCTAGGTTATGCAGCAGTATTTGGAAGTGCTACAAATACATTGATTGCGCCAATAATGCTTGGAATAGAAGTGTTTGGTGGAAGTAACATGTCATTGTTTGTGGTGGTGTGCAGTATTGCATACATTGTTAATGGAAATAAATCAATTTACGGTGCACAGGAAAAAAGTAGTAATTTACAAATAAAATAAGTTTTATTAGGCAGATAAATGTGTTAGTCTAGTTATAAAGGTACGTTACTAAAAAATATGACAGGAATAATATATTGACAGAAAATACAAAAGGAGAAAAAGTACAATATCTAATATTTACAATGCTATTAGCAGTATTGGTAATTGGCTTTGCAGGCACAGCAAAAGCTGAGAATTGGTACGACGGCTGGCATGAATCAAGTTCAAGATTACAAAAGATGAAAACGGAGGGCTTATATATACTGAAGAACCATTGCACCGGGAACATCAACTATTACAGGTAAGATAGGAGACAAAGAATATAGCTTCAAGGTAATCGTAAAACCTTACATGGGTGCAAAAATGAGTTCGGTTAAAGCAGTGGATTATAAGTCTGTTAAGGTTACATGGCAAAAAGCAAATGCGGCAACAGTTGGAACCCATACATTTAAGCAATAGGCAGGAAAATCTTACATATATAAAATAAAATATGTATTTCCTGAATATTCAGTGGATTCAAAGGAACGTTCATGTTTAAACTTTGCAAGTATGATTATTGGGGTGGTGTTTACTGTGCACCGGATGGAAACTTCTATGTAGCAGTTGGTTATTCTAATGACAAACAAAAACAGTAATTAAAGTTTTGAAATATTCATCATCATGGAAACTTCAAAAAACATGTAGCATTACAGGTGATGCCTGGAATGTGTTTGGCGGAATAGTGACGCCTTTTACATCAGGTAATGTAAGAATGGATATGCGTGGAAACTACTTTGGACAACATTATTACTGTTGGAACATCAGTCACACAGAACTATAAAGTTGCCGGTGTAACAGGAAATAGTGGAAAATATAAAAAGAATGTATTTATGACAATTACAGACAAAAATACATTAAAATCTAAAATAAAATGGCTTACTACTTACAATCCTAAGAAGTCAAAAATAACAGTACGAGAAGTAAGAACTGTTAAACTTTCAGATGATGCCATTGTAATTATGTACACTACTGTAAAGAAATCAAAATCAACATTACATTACATTGTAGTAAATAATCAGGGTAATGTAATTTGCAAAAAGACTTATAAAAACATGGAATTTACAGCAAGTTCACAGCCAAAATTATACAATGGAGCAATTAACTGGGTAGATATGAATTTAGTTTACAAAAAAGTAAAGTGGCATGGCAGACCACAAAACCGTCAACAAGCAGATACATTATAAAGTCGGCTTGAAAGTTTTTAGTTTTAGCGGAAATTTAATAGGAGGGCGTATGGGTATTTTTAGTAGTAAACAGGAACTTGAAAGAAACATAAAGGAGCTTAACAAAAAAGTTGAAGCTTTAAGCGGTGAGAAAGAGGCTCAAATTAATGAGATAAAAAAATTAAAAATGGATGTTGCAGTTTTAACAAATGCCAACAAAGAATATGAGAAAAAATACGTTAATACAAATTTGGAATGCTCATTTTGTTATACAACATTGCAGAAAAATTTTGTATATTGTCCTAAATGTGGTAAGAAAATTGAGAGAAAGATTCAGGTAGAAATTGAAAACAAAAATCATAATATGTTTGAGATTGAAAATGACAAGGACGGTGTGTTGATAACACAATACAATGGCTTTTCAGACAAAAAAATAGTTATTCCGTCAAAAATAAATGGTCAAACGGTAATAGGTATTTGGAATAATGTTTTTGAAAAATGTACTAATTTAGAGGAAGTAGTGTTTCAGGAAGGCTGCAAATATATAGGAAAGGATGTTTTTACTAATTGTAGTAATTTGCAAAAAGTCACTCTTCCCAAAAGTTTGCTAGAAATAGGAGATGGAGCTTTTTCTAAAACAAAAATTATAGAGATAGCGATTCCACCAAATGTGAAAGTAATAGGAGACTGTGCTTTTTCATATACACCTTTAGAAAATATTATTTTACCTGATAACTTAAAGTGCATTACAGCAGATATGTTATCTAACACTGAACTTGAAAAAATAACAATACCGGAAAGTGTTGTGCATATTGAGTATGGAGCCTTTGAGGATTCTAAGTTAAAAGAAATTGAGCTTCCGCAGAATTTATACTCAATAGGTAGATTTGCATTTGATATACCGTCGCTGAAAAAAATTATTATTCATTCAAATGTGGAGATTATGGAAGAAAATATTTTTGGTAAACAGTATGGTGAAAAAACAATTGATTTGACAATATGTTGCCCTGCTGGCTCAAAGGCACAGTTATATGCAAGGAAATATAGGTGCAATTGTTGCGAAATTCCAAAAAGCTTAACAGCAAATAAGGAAATTTGTGCAAGGGGACTTTGGGTAAAATTTGTATTATTAAAAGAAACAATTGATTTAAATGTGTTGTGTAAAAAATTATCAATTAATAAAGGGGAAACCTGGTCATGGAAAACAAGTTCAAGTTCTGTTGAAATTAACAAAGTTATGAGTATGGATGAGGCTGAAAGACTAAAGAAAAATTTTGAATGGTACATCAATGCATATCAGAAGGAATTATTTATGGGTGGTGTAGCTATAAAAGATAATCTTGTGGAAATACTGGAGTATTGGTAACCATAACATCCCACAAATTACCAACACGACAATTATTGACAATATAAAATCATTGTGCTAGACCATGCAAGTTAGCACAAACTAACACAAGTAAGCGAAGAATAATAAAGAGGCATTTATATGAAAAAATTATTAGCAATTCTTTTAGCATCGATGTTACTTGTATGTGGATGCAGTAAAAATAATATATCAGAAAATCATGCAGGAGGAGTATCGGCTGATTCCAAATCAGAGGAACAAAAAATTACAGCGGATCTTTTTGCAATGGACACATACATGCAGGTGACAGCTTACGGAAAAAATGCAAACAAGGCAGTAGAACAGGCAAAAAAAAGAATAAATCAGCTAGACAGCATGCTTTCTACAGGCAAGAAGGAAAGTGAAGTCAGCAAGTTAAACAGTGAAAAAACTTTAACACTTTCAGAGGATGTAGGAAACATTGTGGAACGTTCTTTGGAAATCTACAAAAGTACAAAGGGTGTTTTTAATCCGGCAATTTATCCTGTAATGCAGGCTTGGGGATTTGATACAAAAAAATATAAAGTTCCATCAAAGGAAAATTTGCAGGCAACTTTAAAAAATACAGATGCTTCAAAAATCAAATATAATAAGTCTTCAAGAGTCGCAACATTTGAAAATAAAAAAATGGAAATTGACTTTGGAGGAATTGCAAAAGGTTACACATCGGCAGCAGTTATGAAGATTTTTAAGGACTGCGGTGTGACAAGTGGTCTGGTTAGTCTTGGTGGTAATGTTCAGGCATTAGGTAGCAAGGTTGATGGCAGCAGTTGGAAAGTGGCAATTCAAAATCCTGACAGCGAGGAAAACTATCTTGGAGTGCTTAATATAAGGAACAAAGCAGTTATTACATCAGGTGGCTATGAACGTTATTTCGAAAAAAACGGAAAAGTTTATCACCATATAATTGATCCGGCAACTGGCTATCCGGCAAATGCAGGTCTTAAATCAGTGACAATTGTTAGTGAGGATGGAACACTTGCAGACGGTTTGTCAACATCACTATTTATTATGGGACTTGAGAAAGCCGAGAATTATTGGAGAGAAAACAGTGATAAGTTCGATGTGATTTTCTTAACAGACGATAACAAACAGTACGTTACGGAAGGAATTTACAAAGATTACTCATCTGATAATAAAGTAATAAAAATTACTAAGGATAAGTAATAAAAGTAAATAAAATTAAAAAAGACGAATGTTATAAAACTTTGTAAAAAGATAATCAGAAACTAAGCAGATAAAAATAATTTGTAAATATAAACAGGACTGAAAAATTACAAAAGGCAAAATAGAAAACAAGGTGGAAACATACAAATGAAGAAGATAAACAAAAGGAAAATTCAAAAATATATCAGAATGATAATTCTGCTAATATTCTTCACAATTATGCTATCAATTTACACCACAGCCTTTTCAGGTGTTAAGTACATTTTCACCCAAATTGGAAATGGACAGCAGGTGGAATTAACATCTTTTGTTACAATATTAATTGTGTTATGCTTATACACGATAGTTTTTGGCAGATTCTTTTGTGGCTTTGCATATGCTTTTGGCAGTTTAGGCGACTACCTTCAGGAATAGAACTACCAAATAGTGGTGAGAACATTCAATCAGGAGAATGTTTTATGTGTCAAAAATGTATGAATATATGCCCAAAACAAAATGTTAAAACATCTACAATAAAAGGAAATGGCATTGGTTTTATTTTAATAAGAGCAGCCATTCTTATAATCATAATGAAGTGGGCTGGTATTTAAGATTGGTAAACTAGGAGCATTTTAATGAAGAAAAAAGATATTATTCTGGTGATTGTTGTTCTTTTAATAGCCGGAGTTTCGTATAGCATGATGCATTTTATGAGGTCGGGCGAAGGTCATTTGGCACAGGTATCAGTTGATGGCAAAGTGCAGGGGACTTATTCATTAGATAAAGATAGAACAATAGAAATTAAATCTTCAGAAGGAAAGAACATTCTTATCATTAAAGAAGGAAAGGTGGAGATGAAAGAGGCAGATTGTCCTGATAAGTATTGTGTTAAGCAGGGCAAAATCAAAAATGTTGGTGAGACAATAGTGTGTCTGCCACATAAAGTTGTGGTTGAAATAGAAAAGACAAGTAAAGGCACAGATTCTAATGACAATATGAAAAATGATGAAATAGATGCAGTAGTGAAATAGCTAAGCTATAAAGCATAAACAATAGTTAAATAGTTAAGATGTTAAAACATAAACAATAGTTAAATAACTAAAATGATAAAACACATACAGAAGCAAAAGGACTAAATTTTGCGAAAATTTGTAAGGTTGGAAAAGTAATTTAATATTTCAGGAAGGAGTTAATATGGATGCAAAAAGAATAGCAAATATGGCAATGCTGGTAGCGTTAGCAATAATTTTTAGCTATGTAGAATTTATGATTCCTATTAATCTTGGTATTCCCGGAATAAAATTAGGGTTGGCAAATTTAGTAATTGTAATAGCTTTGTACACACTCAAACTAAGTGATGTGTGGATTATTTCAATCCTAAGAATACTGATAATCGGCTTTATGTTTGGAAGTGGTATGTCGATTATTTATAGTTTGGCAGGGGCTATTGTAAGCTTAATCGTAATGATGCTTGTGAAAAAAATTAATGGTTTCAGCATCATGGGAGTTAGCATGATAGGAGCAGTATGCCACAATCTTGGACAGATTGCGGTAGCAATGATAGTCGTAGAAACTACAAGTATTTTGTATTATGTACCGGCTCTTTTGGTTGCCGGTTTAATCACAGGTGCAATAATAGGTATAATTTCAAAAAGAGTATTAGTTGCCATAAAAAAGTAAAACAAATTTTTTTACCCTAAAGATTAGATGAAACTAATAAAAATAAGTCAAAACAAACAAATATGTGTATGCAGGACTTACATGGCAGGAATGTTGGGCAAGTGAAGGTGTATATGAAGCAGGAAACGTACAGTCTTCAGAGGCAGAAGACAGTAGAGGTTGCAACAACAAACACTTGAATACAATGGAACAGAAAAAAAGGATGAGGTAATAGAACTAAAACTGTCAGATGCATTTGCTCATCCTGAGGATAAGGGAGAGTTTGAATGGACTGCTAAAGTGATAAATATAAATACGGGAAATAATAATAGTTTGATTTCAAAGTGTAAAGTCCTAAAGGAATATGTTATACTAACAAGTAGGATGAGAGAGTATATCAGTAAGTATTCCGGTAAGGATTTCAGTGACGAGGAAGCAGTGAAAATGGCTGTGGATGAATGTATAAATGAAGATGTGTTGCGAGAATTTCTGCTGGAAAATAAGGCGGAGGTGGTTAAAATGTTCTTGACAGAGTATAACGAAAAGCAGACATTGGAAAACACGTATAACGATGGCGTTGAAGTTGGTAAAGAAAAGGGGATAGAAATTGGCAAAGCTCAGGGCATTGAATTTGGAGAACGCAGAAAGCTTATTGAAATGGTATATAAGAAAATCAAAAGAGGAAAAACTGTAGAAGAAATAGCAGACGATTTGGAAGAAGATATAGAAGTAATTAATCCTATTTTTAATGAAATAGAGAAGGTAGGGTTAGATAAAAGTTTGGAAGAAATAATCGAAAACAGTTAAGGTTAATGTAATGAAAGGACAGTATGGCTTATTCGGAGTTAATTAAGAATTTTTCTAAAATAAGAGATTACATGAAGGAATTTTATATATATGGTTTTAAGACGCGAGAAGAATTCGATGAAAAAAGTGCAAGAAGCTATGACAATGAAAGACGACGTATAGAAAGCTATTTAGGAGAATATGTTTGTTTCAGACAAACTCAAGCAGGAAAAAATGTGTATATATCCATGGACGGAACGGAAAATACACACAATCCACTGTATAAGGCTTTTAAATCAAAAAGTTTTACTGATAAGGACATAACATTACATTTTATAATTTTAGATATTTTAGCTGATGGTAATTATTATACGTTAAAAGAGTTACTGACAAGTATAGATAATGATTACCTATATAATTTTCAGGAGCCAATGTGTTTTGATGAATCTACTTTAAGAAAGAAATTAAAGGAATACATTCAATTAGGAATTATAGAATCAAAAAAAGAAGGCCGTCAGGTTTTATATAAAATTGTAGAAGATGAGTTAGATATATCTGAATATAAAGAGGCAATTAGATTTTTTTCAGAAGAAAACATGCTGGGTGTTGTGGGAAGTTATTTAGAAGACAAAATGGAGCAGGAGAAAGAATATCTGGCTTTTAAAAATCACTACATAATGAATGCTTATGATACGGAAATAATTGAAAAGATACTTCGGGGGATTTATGAGAGAAGACAATTAATGATTGCAAATCAATCAAGAAGAAATAAAGTTATGTCAGAATGGAAAGTGGTTCCATTAAAGTTGTATGTAAGTACGCAAGGAGGAAGGAATTACTTGATATGTTCAAATATGTATGGAAAGCAAATGTCTTTTAGAATCGATTATATTAAAAGTGTGCAATTAGGCGAAATAATTGAAAATTATGATTCGTATTTAAGAGATTATCAAAACAGAGTAAAACATATGTGGGGTGTTGTTTGTGACAAGGGCAAAAACTATGAACATATAGAAATAGATATAAATGTTGAGCAGGGAGAGGACTATATTGTTAAGCGTCTCAGTAGAGAAAAGAGATGTGGAAAAATAGAAAAAATTGATGATAACACATATAGATTTACTGCAGATGTATACGATTCGAATGAAATGATTACGTGGATAAGAACTTTTATAGGAAGAATAAAAAAGATAAAGTGCGATAATCCTGAGGTAGTAAATCAGTTGAAATTTGATATTGTGAAAATGGCAAAGTGGTATGAGGTGATGTGATGATTTTTAATGAAGTATACGGTTGCTACTATAATGCAGTTTCAAAAATAATAGAAAACGCAATAGATGGAGAGTTAACTGACAGAAAATTAAATGATTTATCAAAGCAGTATGCTTTCGAAGAAAGCAATCTTACCATAGTTCCTTCAATAAAAAATCAACAATGGCAATTAATAGACGAGAACATGAAGACACCAATCTTGAATAAACCAAGGATGCCGCTAACAATGATTGAAAAGCGCTGGTTAAAAACAATATCAAATGACTCTAAATTCAAATTATTTAATGAAAATACAGAGAAAATGGATAATATTGAACCATTATATAATCCGGATGACATTGTTTATTTTGACAGATATACAGATGGTGATGATTTCGAGAATCCCGTTTATATTGAAGAATTTAGAAATATTGTTTATGCAATTGAAAATCAATTAATGGTAAAGGTTAAATATAAAACCAGAAAAAATGCTATTCGAAAACGAAAATATTGTCCAATAAAAATAGAATATTCGGATAAAGATGACAAGTTTAGAGTTATATGTGGTCAAAACGAATATATTAGTACATTGAATATAGATAGAATAGTTGAACTGGAAGTATTAGATGAGCATTTTAATTCCAGTGAAAAAATTTGTAAAAAAGAAAAGAATCAGTTGATTCTTGAAATCATTGATGAGAGAAATGCTCTTGAAAGGGTGATGATGAAATTTGCCTGCTATAAAAAACAAGTAGAAAGAGTAGATGATGAAAAATATTTAATGACTATGGATTACAACGAAGAAGATGAAACGGATATTTTAATTCAGATTATGAATTTTGGAAGTTTGGTTAATATTAAAAGTCCGTCAGAGTTAAAAAGTGAAATGAAAAATAGGTTAAAAAAGCAAATCGAAATGCTTAATTGGTAGTTCGCAACTTTTTTTCCAAGATTATTTTTCCCAAAATCTGTATATTATCAAGTGTAAAGATGCTAACAGCAAAGACAATTGGTAATATACAGATTTTCTTATTTTGAGCATCTTGCAGATAGTAAATAGATACATACAGCAAAAGGGAAGGTGAGAATATGTTTGAAATAAAAGGAAAAGTGGCAACTGCCATATGTTATGCATCGGTAGTAGAGGATATGGCAATTGATCAGATAAGAAGAATGTGTGATTATGATTTTACGGAAGGTTCAAAAGTTAGAATTATGCCTGATGTACATGCAGGAAAAGGATGTACGATTGGAACAACCATGACTATAAAAGATAAGGCAGTTCCAAATGTAGTAGGTGTAGACATTGGCTGTGGAATGTACACTGTTAATTTAGGAAAGGGAGAACTTGACTTAAAGAAATTAGATGAGATTTGTCATTATATCCCATCAGGTAAAGAAGTATGGGAAGGCAAAAAGGAAAAGTTTAATTTAGAAGAATTATATTGCTTTAGAGAGTTGAAAGATACAAGAAGACTTGTAAGAAGTATAGGAACCCTTGGTGGTGGAAACCATTTTATAGAGGTTGATAAATCTGCTGATGGAACTAAATACTTGGTAATACATTCAGGAAGTAGAAATCTGGGAAAACAGGTTGCGGAAATTTATCAGAAATTAGCCATGGATTTGGACAGGGGAATTGGAGAATATTTAGATAAACGGGAAGAAATAATTAGAACGTACAAAGAGCAGGGAAGAAGAAAAGAGATACAACAGGCGCTTGCCAAGTTGAAATGGGATAGAGAGAACAAAGAGACTACTATACCGGAAGATTTATGCTATTTATCAGGAAAATATTTAGACAGATATTTACATGATGTAGAAATTTGTCAGAGATTTGCAAGAAGAAATCGTGAAAAAATGGCAGAAATTATTTTGGAGAAAATGAATTTGACGGCAATGGATACTCCCTTTCATACAATTCATAACTATATTGATACAGAGGAAATGATTTTAAGAAAAGGAGCAATTGCAGCACACAAAGGTGAAAAAATTCTTATACCTATTAACATGAGAGACGGAAGTGTTTTAGCGTATGGTAAGGGGAATCCTGACTGGAATTATTCAGCACCACATGGAGCAGGCAGGATAATGTCAAGAACAATGGCGAAAAATACATTGAGCATAGATGAGTACAAAGACGCAATGAAGGATATTTATACTACATCAATAAATGAGTATACTTTAGATGAAGCACCTATGGCATATAAGGCAATTGATGATATAATAGATGATATTGCAGATGCCGTAGACATAATTGAGGTTATCAAACCAATTTATAATTTTAAGGCATCGGATTAATCAAAAATCATGGAGGACCTATGCCAAAATACAACGACTTATCAAAAGAATTACAGGAAAAAATAGAACAGGACCGAGCTAATCACGTGGTAAATCCATACGCTTTTCGCAATGAGGATGCTCTTCGTAGAAAGATGGACTGGGATAAAAACAAACTTCTAAGACCGGCGTTTGTACGTGACTGTGAGAAAATCCTACATCTACCAATGTATAATCGTTATGCTGACAAAACACAGGTATTTTCATTATACAGAAATGATGATATTTCAAGGCGTTCCAGTCATGTGCAGTTGGTATCAAGAATAGCCAGAAACATTGGTGGGTTGCTGGGGCTGAATACGGATTTAATAGAAGCTATTTCATTAGGACATGACATTGGTCACACACCATTTGGTCATGCAGGAGAGCACAAACTAAATGAATTATACAATGGAAACACCGGAAGATATTTTAATCACAATGTTCATAGCGTAAGAGTTCTTGATCAGATTTTTAATCTGAATCTTAGTATGGAAACGTTGGACGGAATACTATGCCACAATGGTGAGATGGAGCTGGAAAAATACAAGCCGATTGCGTATAGAGATTTTGATATTTACGATAAGAAAGTTGAAGAGTGTTATGTAAATAAAGAGGCTAACACCAAGTTAATACCGGCGACCCTAGAGGCATGTGTCATGAGAATTTCAGATATTATTGCATACCTTGGAAAAGACAGACAGGACGCTCAGGAGTTGGGACTTTTTGAGACATCGCCAAAATACTACGAAGGTAAAATCGGAACTACCAATTCCGAGATTATTAACAACATGATTGTAAATATTGTGGAAAATAGTTATGGCAAAGACTACCTGAAAATGGATGAAGATTTCTTTGAAGCTTTTTCACAGGGAAAGAGAGAAAACTATTCTTTAATTTATGGTAATTCAAAAGTTAAAAAGGTTTACGAAGAAGAAATCAATCCGATGATGGAAGAAATCTACGAGAAGCTTTTGAAGGATGCAAAGGCTCATAATAAGAATTCGGTATTGTATAAACATCACATTAATTACATTAATGATAGAGCAAAATATTATACAAATGAAGATTATGATGAAAACGAGGCAAATGAAAAGGTAGTTGATTATATTGCAAGCATGACAGATGACTACTTTGTAGACTTATACAAATACCTGTTTCCAAAGGGGAAACATCATGTAAAATACATTGGATATTTTGAATAAAAAATATGAAATTTAAAAGAATACTAAAAATGGTTTTATGAAAGAATAATGCTGCTCAGGTGTTCTTTTTTTAAAATGGTGGCTAAATTTTAGGTCCTATTGTTGAAAAAATGGGGGTATGTTAGTATAGACCGCAGACGAATAAAATTGTTCTTATTCATTTTTGACCGAATAGATTAACAGAGGAAGGAGCGCATAATACTTAGTAGAAAATATTATGTAAAAGCATTATGTTTAAGAAAATTATAGCTATAGCTACAAGCGTTACAATGTTATTTTCAGGAATAGCATTTAGCCCGGCAAAAAAGGTAAACGCGGCAGTACATTCATCACAGGGAAGCGAGACATGGAAGTTAGTATGGAATGATGAATTCAATCAAACTGTTGGAGGCGCACCTGACCAGTCAGTATGGTCTTACGATATAGGAGTAGGAAATGGTGGCTGGGGAAATGCAGAACGTCAGTATTATACAAACAGCACAAATAATGTATATATTGCAGATGTGTCAGGTGATTCAAGTTCTTCAGATGGAAGGGCACTGGCAATTAAGGCAATCAAGTCTGGAGATAGTATAACATCAGGTAGATTAAAATCATTAAATAAACAATATTTAAGATATGGAAGAATAGAAGCAAAAATCAGAACAGAAAACGGAATGCAGTCAGGTGTGTGGCCTGCATTTTGGATGATGGGAAATGATATCGAAAGTGGAGCACCATGGCCATATTGTGGTGAGATAGATATTATGGAACACAGAAATGCAGAGCAGAATGTTATTGGAACACTACATTATAATAGTGGAAAAGGTACATCAGCAGGTTACGCTCACCAATGGATTGGTAGTGAAATCAATGGTCAATATGGTTATATTGGCGATATGAATCAGTGGCATAAATATGCTGTTGAATGGTACGAAGACGTTATCAAGTTTTTTGTAGATGACACTTGCTTTGAAACACTTAACATATCAAGTGATGAAATGGAAGAATTCCAAAAAGATCATTTTATTCTTTTAAATTTAGCAATTGGTAGTAAAAATTCACCATTTACACTTGGACAAACAATCAGCGATAGTTTCACAGATGCAACAATGTATGTGGATTATGTTCGTGTATATCAGGGAACAGACAGCTCATTTAGAAGAGCAAAGTCAACTGAAGGTGTGACAAATCCTGAGCTAACAACTAGAGGTGATGGAATGACAGTATGTCAAAACAGTAGAGTTGTTCTTGGAGATTGGGGCTACAATATTTGGGATGGAACTTATGCCAAGTATTCAGGTGGCGAAAGTTTAGATAATTTTAAAATAAAAATCATTGATAACAAGAAGCAAAATTGGGGAATACAAGCATTTGTAAAAGATATTTCAGTAACGAAAGGTAAAAAGTATAATGTTAGTGTAGATGTGGATTCTGACGGAGTAACTCCGGCTATTCTGATGAAAGAAGATGGTAGCCAAACAGAGTTGTTTAATCAGGGACTTATTGCAGGAAAAAATGTTTTACATGGAACTTTTACGGCAAACTCTGACACTATGAAATTAGTATTTAACTTACAAAACGTTGATTCAGGAACAACATTGAATTTCTCAAATGTAACAGTAACTGAGGTTTCAGATGGACAGGATACAAGTAAAGAAACATCTCAGGTAACATCAACGTCCAAAGAAAATCAGACAACAGGTGGTACTGTAACTCCTTCTAATTTAACAGAAATTAAAGGTGGAGCAGAAAATACATATTACTATGATAAAGATTCAATGGAGAATATTAAAGAAGTAGTAAATATTCAGCAGGCAGGAAATGCTACAGAACCTGGTATTTATGTGAACGTTCCGGCAGGTATCAGCGATGTTAAGGTAAACGGTGTAGCATTGGATGCAACCGCTATTCAGGGTGCAGGCACATGGATTTATTTGTCAAAGCTTACAAAAAGGACAAATAACGTTGAAATAACATATGCAGGTGGCGTTGCAAAAATCACAATTACAAATAAGTCAATGCCTGAAGGTAGTGATGTAACAACAACATCACAGCAAACAACTACAACAAAGCAGCAGGAAGCAACAACATCACAGCAGACAACAACTAGCAAACAGGAAGTAACGACAACAAAACAGCAGACAACAACTAGCAAACAGGAAGTAACGACAACAAAACAACA
>NZ_QUDZ01000009.1:0-55188 GCF_003477765.1 Eubacterium sp. AF34-35BH | reverse complement strand
CAGACAACAACTAGCAAACAGGAAGTAACGACGACAAAACAACAGACAACAACTAGCAAACAGGAAGTAACGACAACAAAACAACAGACAACAACTAACAAGCAGGAAGTAACGACGACAATAAAACAACCAAATACTTCAACAACATTAGGAACAACAAAAGCACCTGAAACTGTGCAGCAGACAACTACAGCTAATAAGGTTGACTCAACTAAGGTTAAGTTAGGAAAAACTAAAATTGCCAAAGCTTCAAAGAAAAAGAATGTTAAGAAGATTAAATTAACGCTTAAAAAGATTAAAGGAGCAAAGGGCTATCAGGTTAAAGTTTCCACGTCAAAGAAATTTAAGAAAAAAACAACAGTGACAAAAACTATTAAAAAACTTACTAACACAATTAACATTAAAAAACTCAAAGTAGTTAAGAAATATTACATTAAGGCAAGAGCTTTTAGCAAGACAAAGGGAACTATAAGCTACGGCAAATGGAGTAAAGTTAAAGTAGTTAAGATTAATTAACCAAAGTTAAATAGTCAAACTACATAGCAATAAACTTTAATAATAAGAAAGGATTTAGAGAGAATGAAAAAATCAAAATTTATGGCGATACTATTAACACTTGTTCTTACACTAAGTATGGCAAACGGATTAGTGTTTAATGTATCAGCCGCAAGTCCAAAACTTAACAAGAAAAAGGTAACAATTACTGTTGGAAAGACAGTAAAATTAAAAGTTAAAAAGAATAAGGCTAAGAAAAAAGTTAAGTGGAAATCAGCAAACAAGAAAATTGTTAAAGTTACAAAAAAAGGAAAAATAAAGGGAATCAAACCTGGTAAAACAGTTGTAACTGCAAAAGTCGGCAAGAAAAAATTAAAATGCAAGGTTAAAGTAGTTGCAAAGAAACAGACTACTAAACCAACTGTAAAGCCAACAGTGCCTGCAACAACAAAAGCTCCAGTGCAGACAACACAGGCACCGGTAACAACAAAAGCACCAGTACAGACAACACAGGCACCGGTAACAACAAAAGCACCAGTACAGACAACACAGGCACCGGTAACAACAAAAGCACCTGTACAGACAACAAAGGTAGAAACAACAAAAGCACCTGTACAGACAACAAAGGTAGAAACAACAAAAGCACCAGTACAGACAACACAGGCACCGGTAACAACAAAAGTACCAGTACAGACAACACAGGCACCAACCACAGCTAAGACTACAACAACAGTTGACGATGGAAAGCCGGGACCAAAAGAAGCTTTTGGACAGTCAATTTTAGGAATAGATGGTTTATCGGTACAATTTGTTTGGGGAAATGATAACGAAATTATAAGTAGTGGTCAGACATTCAACATATACTATGATGGAGTTTTAGGAGAACAGGGCGTAAAGCCTACAGCAATTACTCATGTATTTGCTACAGGTGGAAAACATGTAATTACTATTAAGGGATATCTTAATGGAAAAGAAAGTCAAGGTGTAGATATTAAAGTGGACCTTGGTGGAAGTGGAGATAACCAGACAACAACAAACAGTTCTGAACCAACGAAACCATCAACAACACAGCCTACAACAACAAAACCTGCAACAACAACTAAGCCATCATCAGAGAATCCAACAACAGGGCTTACTTTTACAACAGATAGCAGTATTGCAAAACCATTTGGAATGAAGGTTGAAGCAGCAGGTACAGGATATCTCCGAGTAGTATGGGGCCGTGGGGATATAGACTGCTACAATGTATATGTAGATGGTGAAAGAAGACGTACAGGTGTGTCATGTGGCAGTTTCACACTTCCTGTATATACAGAAGGAACTCATACAGTAGCGGTAGCAACTGTAGTTGGAAACAGAGAGTCTGTAAGGGTAGAAGAAACAATTGCCATTACAGGAGTAGGCGAAAGAGAAACAGAACCTGAGACATGTCCTGAAGAACTTAAGCCACAATTAAAGGAAAATGTTCCTATGAAGAATGACAGAATTGCAATAGAACTTAATAATAAAACAAATGGAAAGTACAGCGATAATGAGATTTACTGGTGTATAGTTGGAAAAAACGCTAATAATCAGCTTTGCTATTTAGATAAAGACGGAAATATGATTCCGGCTTCAGAGAGCCTTAATACAGTTCAGGTAGGCAATGACAAATATGCAAATATTTATCATACACTTGCAGAAGCAGATTATGTTTATACACCGACAATCCGCTCAGGAAGAATGTATATCAGTTATGGGAAACCGGTTTACCTTAAATTTGTAGGAACAACAGGATATGCGGGACCGGATCTTAACAATCCAGGCGATGTAAATGCAAACACTTTGTTTGAATTTGCAGAATTTACAATAGAAGGCAAATTCTATTGGGGAAATACAACAAGAGTTGATTACTTCTGCTTCCCAATGATTACACGTCTTGTAGGAAGTGCCACATATGGTGGTTACGACAAGGTTGTAGGAGACATTGGAACAAGGGACGAAATCTTTAATGCATTTAAGAATGAAGCTCCGGAAGCATTCAAAACATTAGTAAGAGATGACAGAATCATGGCACCATGTAAGTCTAAATTTAACGTTGGAGAAAAATATGGAAATTATTTTGACAACTATATAAATGAATTCTGGAATAAATATTCAAGGGAAACTTTGCAGTTTAGCACAGAAGCAGGAAACTTTACAGGAAGAGTAGTAGGAAATCAGATGCAGTTTACAAAAGCAAATGATTCTACAGTTTACACAATTGATAAGCCGACTACACAGGATGTATTAGAAGGAAAAGGTGCATTCGATAAAGGTAACGGCACAGAGAAGGCAATTGAAGCTCAGTTATGTGCAGCATTTAACAGAGGTGTTGCTACCGAACCTGACAAGTATTACAAACCAAGTGAATACTACAAGAACAGCGTAAACAACTTCTACGCAGGATTCTTCCATAGACATTCAGTTTTAGGATTCGCATATGGATTCTGCTATGATGACGTAAATGACCAGAGTACACTTTTACAGTACGATAAAGCAGATGCGTTAGTAATCGATTTAAAATGGTAAGACATAAAACTACAGAAAAGGTAACGGTATTTAATAATGTGTTGACAATATATAGTAAGGCAATAACATTATTAAAAAAACAGAAATATTAATAAATTCAGGAACCTACCTTTTATTGTTAATATTGAAAAGCAATTCGTTGACATTTTAACTGTTTATACATAAAATGCCATTTAAGCAAAAGGCAAGAGGACAAGGACGTCTACAAAAAGATGTTGTTGTCCTCTTTTTTGTGTAATGGGAAGATTCGTTTGAATTTCCATTACATAAAAAATACATTAAGGATGCTAAAAATGATGGCGACGAAATTTTAGTATTTCCAGAGTATACGTTAACTTAACACCTGATACATTTAACAAATATTATGGTGGTGAACTTGATTTGTCTCAGGTGACAGTGTTCTTGACAAGGCAAAATTCACTGTAACTGAAGAAACAGGAAATGTTGGAACATACAATTTAAGCGAATACAATATAGCAGGTTCAAAAGCATACAACAAAAAGGTACCCGCAAAAGTAACACCAACTGAAAGAACAACAAAGGTAAACTTCTTTTTATTATGTAATAAGAAAATTCTCCGTAATTTCTTATTACATAAATAAACGTTCCACTAGGGATGCACACTCGTGAGAAAAGAAAATAATTGCGGGAGGGCACGCACTCGGTGCTTAGAATGTCGCAAGCTATATTCTTTGTTTTAAGTTGAAACATATTAATTGTGGTAGTAAAATTAATTGTAAGGACACAGTTAAAAATAAACAAAAAAAGGAGAGAACATTATGGAAAAAAATTGTAGGAATTTTAAAACTAAATTTTGGGCATGGATAATGATTTTTACTTTGGTGTTAGGCGGTGGAACCTACGGAACATCTATATCAGTTAAAGCGGATATTATAGTATATGTAACACCAACAGGTTCAAAATATCATACACATGCATGTGGAAGAGGCAATTATCAGCCTTCAACATTATCAGCGGCAAAAGCAAGTGGATTAACACCATGTAGTAAATGTTTTCCCAATGGAGCACCTTCGGAAAATAGTTCTAAAGGCACACATAAAAAGACGGTGACAAAAGTCACAAAGGTAAAAGTTAAGCCAATAAAAATTAATAAAAAAACAATGTTTTTACTTAAAGGAAAAACAGGAAAATTAAAAGTGAAAAATGTAACATCAAAGGTAAAATGGATATCAACTAAAACTGCAGTAGCTAAAGTTTCAGATAGTGGAAAGGTTACAGCAAAAAAGGCAGGAAAAACCACAATTATTGCGAAGGTGGGAAGTCAGAAAAAACAATGTAAAGTCACAGTTGAAGATCCTAAACTAAATAAAGGTAATATATCATTATTAGTTGGACAAAGTAGCAAGGTTAAAATTAAGGGCTGTAAGCATCACGTGAAATGGATTACAAGTGATAGTGATGTTGTAAGAGTAAAGAAAGGAAAAATCAAGGCAGTCGAAACAGGTAGAGCGAAAGTAATAGCAAAGGTTCATGGAAAGAAAATAAAATGTAGCGTTTTAGTTAAGAAACCTAAAATCAGTAGTATATCATTAACAGAGACAAACATTATTATGAATCAGTCGGAAATTCATACGCTATACATAAAAAATGTAACACCAAATAAGTGGTATGAATATTACGCTACAAAATGGACAGTTGCAGATAAATCAATTGTACAAATTATAAATGATATGGGAGATTTAGTTGATATACAGGCTGTGGGAGTTGGACAAACAGATGTGTATATCAACATAGGTGGAAAAGTAGCTAAATGCCATGTGGTAGTTAAATAAACTTTTTTAACTTTATGTTTTATAACATTGTTGCACTTCTAATATTATGTTAAAATATCAAAGGATAAAAAACATAAATATTAATTTGTATTTGCATAAAGGAGAAAAGTATGCCAGTATTTGATTTTAACAGTACACCAGATGAAAATAAAAAAGGTGAAGTTACATACACAACGTTTGCTTCAAGTGAGAGCATAGCTTCAAAGGAACATCCAATAATGTTTTTGGATAATAAGAATCGTCAGTGGAAGCATCATTCCAGTGGTGTGTTCACAAATCCTATCAAAAAAACTTCTTTTGAATTTAATGAAGAGGACGGAACAGTTAGCGCTGATATTTTGAAAATAGATTCAAGATTTGTAAGCCTACTTAAATGGCTTGGTGAAAATCATATAAATGTAAGATTGTCAGGTGAAAATCAGGAAGAAGGATATGCGGTGTATAAAATTCGCGAAATTGCATTTGGCGGTGGAACAAAGCTTTCTGCTGAGGACGGCTTCCTTCAGTTTATGATTGAAAGACTATTAGCAAGCAATCCACCTGCAGAAGAAGTGGAAGATGAAGATCAGGAGGAAGAGGGAGACAGCATGAAACTGACAAGTCTTCAGAGCATTACTGATTTTATGAATTGTGCAGGAAAGACTTTACCTGATAATATTCGTTTATGGGCGAGAAGAAATTTGGCAGTAGCCCGTTCTAATGAAGTTTCACAGGAAGAAAGACATCACGCTCAAAGAGCACTTTCCATTATGATGAATGTTCAATGGAAAAATAATTATTTCGAATCAATTGATCCTGATGAAGCAAGAAGAATTCTTGATGAAGAACTTTACGGAATGGAAAAAGTTAAACAGAGAATTATCGAGACAATTATTCAGATTAACAGAACACATACACTTCCGGCGTATGGACTACTTTTAGTAGGACCTGCAGGAACAGGTAAATCTCAGATAGCTTACGCAGTAGCACGTATTTTGAAATTACCTTGGACAACTTTAGATATGAGTTCAATTAATGATCCAGAGCAATTAACAGGAAGTTCACGTATATACACAAATGCAAAACCTGGTATTATTATGGATGCTTTTTCAGTAGCAGGGGAGTCAAATCTGGTATTTATTATTAACGAATTAGACAAGGCTACATCAGGCAACGGAAAAGGAAATCCGGCTGATGTGTTATTAACACTTCTTGATAATCTTGGTTTTACAGATAACTATATGGAATGTATGATTCCAACAGTGGGCGTTTATCCAATTGCTACAGCTAACGATAAGTCACAGATTAGTGCACCACTTATGTCAAGATTTGCAGTAATTGAATTACCTGATTATACAGCAGAAGAAAAGAAAATTATTTTCTCAAAATTTGCATTACCAAAAACATTAAAGAGAATTGGTTTGAAAGAAGATGAATGTATTATGACACCAGAGGCTATAGATGCTGTTGTAGACATTTATAAAAATACAAGTGGTATTAGAGATTTAGAGCAGGCAGCAGAACATATTACAGCAAATACACTTTATCAGATTGAAGTAAATCATGTTAAGTCAGTAACATTTGATGCAAAAATGGTAAGAGAACTACTAGCATAGAAACGCAAAAAGGAATGAAACAGTAAAGTGTTCATTCCTTTTTTGAAAGGAGTGAAAAAGTTAATGGATAATGAGTTGAAAGATGACATTTTTTATTTTTGTACATTAATAGAATATATTTCAAGAAAAACAAAGAATCATAGGAAAGATGTAATTAATTATTTTGAGGAAGAGTATATCAAATGTTAATTGTGTCTGTGAGTTCAAATGTAGAAATTGAAAAAACTATTAAAGAGGTATTCTCATCTTTTATTAGTGATGAAATTTCGAATTTTAATTCTAACGTATATTATAGTAATCCGGATTATTTAAGATGTTCGTATTTAGATGGCAGAATGTTAGCATAAATGCAGGTTGAGACAAATGTCAACTTGTTAGAAAGCACCATATATGAAATAGTATTTCATATATGGTGCTTTCTTTTTTGGGGAGAATGAAAGTGAAACATATATGCGGTTATGAATTTATATTTCCAAGCATAAATCTTATAGCTTGGAAAGGTTAATGATTGCATGATTCAAGCAAGGAAAGGAGAGACTTATGAAAAGATTTATTAGTTGGATTATATGTTTAAGTTTAATATTGGGAGGAATGCCACAGGTGCTTCCAGTAGCGGATACATATGGAGAAGAGACAGCTGAAACAGAGACAGGCAAAACAGTGGATCTTTCAAAATATAAGAATTTAACTATTGTATCAAGTGATATTGAAGATGAAGATGGAACAGGTATAGTGAGATGGACAAAGGATAAAACTTATGTAATATGTTCGGTTAACACTGTTGTAGCTCCATCAGTAAAGTGCAAGTTAATAATTGAACCGGGAACAACAGTATTGTTTGGAACAGGAACAGGTGGACTTGATGGAGTAGAAAAATCAGATGTGAAATATAGACCATATCCTATTTTCTGGGTTGATGAACATGGGAGTATTGAAGCAAAAGGGACAGAGGATGAACCTATAACTTTTAAAAATATTGGTACACATGCAGGGTGGAATGGAATCGACATAACACTTCCTGATAGTGGAGAAGTTACAGATACATTTGAATATTGTAATTTCATTAACGGTAGTGCACAGTTTAGAGATTTTACGGAAGGATTTATCGATGTATCGTATGGAACAGAAAAAACTAAATTTAATTTAACAATTGATAATTGCAAATTTGATAGTACAGAGTTAGTTAATAGAGATATTCTACAACCTAGTGAAATAGGGGCAGGTCTCTATTATGGAGACCATGATGGAAATAAAGTTGAGGCAAACATTAAGGTGTCAAATTCCACCTTTAAATCACTTTCAATGGGCATTGAGGCCTGTGTTTCAGCTTACTATGATGAATATTTATACAATGAAAATCTGAAATGTACAATTGAGAATAATGTGTTTGAAAATAATATAACGGGCTCATATAATCCATCTGTTATATGGGGCGGAAATGCCAAGGTAATTAATAATACATTTTATACTATGGAAGGAGGAGCACTAACCAAGAGTGCTCTGGATTTAGAAGGACAATGTGACTATGTGCTTGAAGGTAATGTATTTCATGGAAGTCAATCTACTGATAAGGGAAAGGTAAATGAGTGTACTCCGATTTGTATCAGATTTGGTGCAAATGTGAACCCAGAAACCAGAAGCTATAAAGAAAATAAATGTGATTACCCTACAAGTTACGGAAAATTAATTAAACTTAAAGGTAGTATGATAAAAGAGGAAAGTACTTTAGGAAAGGTGGAAGGATTAGAGTATTGGTACTATGCATGTACCACTGGCTATAAGAATGGCGTTAAATCAAAAGTAATATTTGAACCGGGGACCTCACATCTGATTAGTTCATTAGAAACAAGTTACAATGGAGAATTAGTGGCTAAAGGAACAAAAGAAGAACCTATAAAATTTGTTTCAGGAAGTAGCAGGGGAATAGATACAGGGGCAGACAAGATTTCCTTGCAGCAAAATTCTTCTTCAGAATATTTAGAAGGCAAGGCAACCTTTGAAAATTGTCAGTTTGATGGTGTTGGATTAGATGCTAACATAATTAGTAAAAGCACAGATGAAGGCTTAAATGGAGAAATACCATTAGTTTTTTCTGTAAAAGATTGTATTTTCAAAAATATGTCTACTGGATTAGATATAGGCTTTGATTGCTATTATGATTATATTTATGGAAGAGTTTCAATAGAAAATGTAGACATAGAAGGAATAGAAAATGATTCTTTTACAGGAATGTTTGTGTCATCATATGGAAGTAAAATTCCTAAGGGAAATATTTTTAAAGCATCAAATTGTAAAATACATAATTTCAATTATAAGGATTATGAGGGTGTGGCACTACAGGCAGAAGTTTCAGAAGAAACGGCTGATAAAGTAGTGTTTGAAAATATAACAATGGCAGACAATAATTATGGAATCATTGCAAAGAAAAACAGATTAACAAAGTTACCAATTATAAAAAATTGCATAATAGCAGGAAATAAGAAAGGTTTTGATTTTAATAATGAAATAGATACATCAAGCATAACTTACTCTTGTATTTACAATGATTCTTGGAATGGAAACACTTATGGTTATGGAGAAGGTTGCATATTCACAGATCCATTGTTTGCTGATTCTAAAAATGGTGATTTTCATCTAATGTCAAAAGCAGGAAGATGGTATAATTCACAGTGGGTAGTTGATGATGTATCAAGTCCTTGTATAGATGCAGGGGATGAAAATAGTGATTACTCAAACGAGCCTGCACCTAATGGTGGAAAAGTAAATATGGGTTACTACGGAAATACAGCAGAGGCGTCAAAAACTGAAGACGGTTCAACCAGTATAGAAACATCACAACAGACAACAACACCACAGCAAACAACAGGTTTACAGACAACACCAACTAACGTTACAACACCACAACAAACAAAGATCACAATAAAGCAAACTACAACATCGCAGGTAACAACTAAAAAAATAAAACTCAAAGCACCTGTGATTAAAAAAATAACAAAAGTATCTAAGAAGATAAATATTAAGTTTAAGAAGATTACAGTTAGTGGTGGTTATTATCAAATACAATATTCTACAAACGGAAAATTTAAAAAAGCCAAAACAGTAAATGTTAAGGCTTCGAAAACTAAAGTTACAATAAAAAGACTAAAGAGCAAAAAGAAATATTTTGTTAGGGCAAGAATTTACAGAAAAGTAAAAATTAACGGAAAAACTAAGAAAATATATTCTGCCTGGTCTAAAACAAAAAAAATCAGAATAAAATAGTAGAGTATAGAGAATAACTCAGAAATATTGTATCATCCGTATGTCATGCAGTTCCAATTGCAAGCCTTTTGCCAGTATTGTTCTTTGTATTCTTTAGTTGTTCAGAATATCTGTTTAGCTTGAATTACACTTTATATCAGATTGCGTTCCCTGTAATGATGGTTGTACTTCCAACAGTTGGAGCAAACATTCCATTTTGTGTTGAAGCAATTGTATCAGGTAATGATACACCTGACAAAATGGAAAAGACAGGTTGGACACTTGTAAAAAGTGAAACAGTAGATGCACCTGTTATTGATGAATTGCCTATTACATTAGAATGTCGTCTTGAGGAAATGAATCAGTATGACCAAACATACAGAGTAGTTGCAGAAATTGTAACAATACAAGCTATGTGGCAATTGAGAATTGAAATATTATGTAAATATTGAAAAAGTCATAACTATAATTCCAAGAATAACAAGAATAATACCGGTAGCTCTATTTAAGGTTTTAGGTGTTGCTTTATTAGCAAATACAGCTGCAATTCTTGCCCACAACAATGTGAACACAATACAAAGAATCCATACTGTAAAATCAGGCATACCGCCAATGGTAAAATGAGAAATGGCTCCTGTAAAGGCAGTAAAACTCATAATAAATACACTTGTTCCAACGGCTGTTTTTAATTCATAACCAAGTACAGAAGTTAGAATAAGAAGCATCATCATGCCACCTCCTGCACCAATGAAACCACAAATAAATCCAATTAAAATTCCACAAATTAAGGATTGAACGGCACGCTTCTTTGCAGGGACATTTTCCATAGCCTCTTTAGTAGTCATAACTGGTTTGACAATAAATTTAATTCCAAGAAGAAATGTCATAAATACTGAAAAATTTCCCATTGTAGTCGAAGGCACTAAGCTTGAAATGTAGCTACCAACAACGGTGAAAAGCAAAACACTTATCATCATTATAAGACCATTTCGAACATCGAGATTTTTATGTTTCCCATAAGTGTAAGCTGAAATAGCACTGGCTAGAACATCTGATGACAGAGCAATTCCAACGGCTATATAAGGGTCTATTCCAAGAAATGTAATTAATATAGGACTAATAACTGCAGCAGCACTCATGCCTGCAAATCCTGTTCCAAGACCGGCGCCCATGCCGGCAAAAAAAGTAACTATAATTGTAATTAGTATATCCATTTTCTATTCACTTTCTTAATGTTATTGTATTTTATTTATCAAATTATCTCACAAATTTATTTCATTTGCAAAATTAAAGTTTAATATCTTCTCTATTTTAACATTTATATTTATATATGGAAGATTTAATTTATAATATATGGTAGTTAAAATTTAAAATATTTCTGTGCAATGGAATTGTTTCAAATCTTATTATGCAACATAACATTAAAAGATTAAAATAAGGATAATTTATGAAAGGAGACTTTGTTTTGTAAGTGAAATAAGACTAATTTACAAAATGATATAATATGTATATGAACAAAATTATAGAAACTGAGAACATAAATAACGAAAACATAAATAATGAAAATAATAGAAAAGAAATAATTAGAAAACTATACATTGAAATGATTAAATTATATCAAGGAGATGCTAAACGTATACATCATTTTACTAAGGTAAATGCCTATGGAAAGCTAATTGCAGAATTAGAACAAGTTAGCCCTGAAACTTATTTCATAATTGATGCAGCAACTTTGACTCATGACATAGGTATACATACATGTGAAGAAAAATATGGAAACTGCAATGGAAAACTTCAGGAGCAGGAAGGTCCGGAATTGGCAAAAGAACTGCTTGGTAAAATAGGAGTTAATGAAGAAATTTCTAAAAGAGTGCAGTATTTAATAGGTCATCATCATACATACAATAACATTGACGGTTTAGATTACCAGATATTAGTCGAGTCTGATTTCTTAGTTAATTTGTATGAAGATGGAGCATCTAAGGAAGCGGTGGAAACAGCATATAATAAAATATTTAAAACAGAAGCAGGGAAGAAAATTTGCAGGGAAATGTTCGGCATATAAATATACCCTCTTTATCGTACGATGAGCGAACTGTAAAGAGGGTATTGTTAATAAAATTATAACAAATGATTATAACTCATGGAAAATTGGCTTCATTTTTTCAAAAGTACAAAATCTTGTGAAGCCAATCTCTTTTAGAATTCCTTTCGCTTCATCAATGTAAGCACCTAAATGTTCAGGTTTATGGCTGTCACTGCCAATAGTAATAATTTCGCCCCCTAATTCTTTGTACAATTTCAAAATATCAATAGAAGGGGTTGTGTTTTTTAAACCGTATCTATGATATGAAGTGTTGAATTCTATTCCTTTGCCGTCTGCTATAACGGTTTTAATAATCTCCGTAATAATAGGTTTAACTTTTTCGAAAGGATAAACACCCTGCTCATCATATCGTACAATAAGGTCAGGATGCCCTAAGACACTATAGTTTTTGTAGGATTTTACAACGTTAAGAAGTTCCTCATAATAACGTTCATTATATTCCTGCTGAGTTCTTCCTTCCTGAAATTCTCCCGTCCAAAATTCTTTATCCTCAACCTGATGAATGGAAAGAATAATAAAATCAAAAGGATATTTTTTAAACAAAGCTTCATATTGTGGAATAGTGTGAGTTTGAATTCCGAATTCCAAGCCGAGCTTAATGGAAATATCTTTTGAATATTTTTTCTGCAATTCACTAATTTGCTTTACATATAATGGATAATTTACGTTGACAATAGCACTACCGTCTCTATAAATAATAGGTTTTCCGCTATCCCAATCATCTCTAACACCATAATCTACATGGTCCGTAAAGCAAATTTCATTTATGCCTTTTTGGATAGCATCTTTTACAACCGTTTCCATAGGGTAAACTGAATCGTCACTGTATTCACAATGTACATGATAATCTGCAAACATAAAATTTACTGATGTATTTTCTACATCGTCCTCCTCTCGTATGTTTTTTGCTTGTTTAAAAAAATATTAAAGCATTAATCATTTTGATATGCTTAAATAAATACTATAATGTTAATATGAGAATATTATACAATCGTTTATAAAACTTTCAATATAATATATAATATTATAAAAATAATAGTTAAAAAATGTGGGCAGGAAAATATATAATGCAAAAATTTACGGAGGAAACAAAAATGGATAACGAATATTTTGATATAGCAAATAACCTTATGAAGTTTATAGAAAAAAGCCCAAGTGCTTTTCACGTGGTAGATAATTTTTCAAAAATTCTGGATGATGCAGGCTTTATTAAGCTGAATGAGAAAGACAAGTGGAAACTTTTTTCAGGAAATAAATACTACGTTACAAGAAATGGCTCATCAATTATAGCTTTTTGTATGCCGGAAGAATTGGATTTTACTAATTTCCAAATCGCTGCAGCTCACAGCGACGCACCGGCTTTTAAAATAAAAGAAAATCCTGAAATAATAAAGGACAATAATTATGTGTCCCTTAATGTTGAAAAATACGGTGGTATGCTTATGGCACCATGGTTTGACAGACCACTTTCTGTAGCTGGTCGTGTGATTGTAAAAGAGGGGGCAGCATTAAAACCAATTCTTGTTAATGTGGACAGAGATTTGTGTACCATACCGAACCTTGCAATTCACATGAACAGGGAGGCAAACACCGGAGTAAAATATAATCCACAAAAGGACATGCTACCGCTTATAGGTGAAGGCGAAAACAAAGATGTATTTAACAGTATTATTGCCGAGACAATAAATACAGATGAACAGGCAATTATAAGCAGTGATTTGTTTTTGTATAACAGAGAAAAAGGAACAGTTTGGGGAGCAAATAATGAATTTATTTCTGCACCAAGACTTGACGATGTTATGTGTGCTTATAGCTGTATGGGTGCGTTAATAAACAGAAGTGATGTAAATGAAGAAAGCGTGGCAGTGTGTGCGATTTTTGATAATGAGGAAGTAGGTAGCACTACTAAACAGGGTGCCGATTCAACATTTTTATCTGATGTTCTTACAAGAATTGCTTTGTGCGTTGGAAAGGATGAGGAAGATTTAATGAGAGCCTATGCCCAGTCATTTATGTTGTCAGCAGACAATGCCCATGGAATTCATCCTAACTATATGGAAAAAGCAGATCCAACAAACAGACCTTATATGAATCAGGGAATTGTTATAAAATACAATGCTAATCAGAAATATACAACTGATGGAATTTCGGCAGCGGTGTTTAAGGAAATATGTGAAAAGGCTGACGTGCCAATTCAAACTTATGTAAATCGTTCAGACATAGCAGGCGGTTCAACTCTTGGAAATATTTCAAACAGCCACGTTTCAATTAACACTGTTGATATTGGGCTTGCTCAGTTGGCAATGCACTCACCATATGAAACAGCAGGAATAAAGGATACATGGTATATGTTAAAGGCTGTAAAAGAGTTTTACGAAACACCTATTATAGCAGGAAGAGACGGAGTGTTTACATTGGAATAAATAGATTTGGTCGGAAAAAGTGTAGAGATTTGCTTTAAGATGCCCAGAAAAAGTGTAGAATCTTACCCAAAAGTGCCCCGAAAAAGTGTAGAGCTTTGGTTGAAAGTGCCCCGAAAAAATGTAAGAAACTGCCTTGTATACCCCCGAAAAAGTGGCAGGAGAAAGTTCCGTATTTAAAAACTCGTAGACCACAGTGATATAAATAAGCAAAGTGAAAAAAGATAAATAAAAAATCCAACACTGATTAATTAAAAGTGTTGGATTTTCTTATGGAATTAAGTATATATTTACATTCTAGGGGAAGTTTCTTCTTTAATAAACATAAACAGAAAACTTACAAAAAGTAAGATGGAAGAAAACCAGATTGTGTAAAATTTAAATGTAGAAATTAATCCACTACCAAGTCCTGCACCAAATGCAAACATAACAATTATTGCAAAGTAGCAAAGTGACTTAAATAGAATATGTTTGTCACGGGTTCTGCCAAAGACGCAAAGAGATTCCATACCGCTTCTGATATTGCCAATGCACATTGTACTTGCGAAGGCATAGCCATTTACTTTTCTGAATGTTTGAACCTGCATTGCACAGGAAAAAGATACTACAGCGTTAGCAAGCATATTGAGATTTTCAGGTATGAACCCAACAAATAGCAGTAGAAAAATTTCTATTATAAGAACTAATTGGCGCCAATGTATTTGCTGAACTCGTTGGAACTTGGTTCTAATAATTTCTGCTGCAACAATCCCAATTGCAAAAGAAACAAGTGGAATCATATAATGAATTACCAGGTGCCAATTCCTTTCCATAATATTTTGACTTAAAAGAACAATGTTACCTGTTTGGGCATTTGCAAAAACTTTGCCTCTAAATAAATATGTGTAGGCATCCTGTAAACCGCCTGATATTGAAAGGAACGCGGCAGTTAGGATAGATTCAGACATTTGCCCATGTGTTTTGTAATTCATTTATATTTCCTCCACAAGTTTCATAGAATATAGTAAAGCACATAGCTTTGTGAATAAAACATTGACTGAAAAAGGGAAAAGCCAATCTATGTTTTAAACACACCGTTACGTGCAGTAACGGAAAGTTTTATCAGTTAATATTCTGGCAAAAATTAATCCTAATGGAAGAGCCATAATAATCATAATAGCTAATGAGAACCATGAGACAGCTTCCGTAAGTGACATAATGCCAAAATTGTAAATTGCTCTGTATAAATAAAGTCCCGGAACCATAATTACAATGGAAGGAACGGTAAGGGATATTCGTGGATATCCATTATTGCTTTTTATGAAAGAAGCAAGAAGCCCGGCTGTTAGGGCACCAATAAAAGCTGCCACAGAGTAAGGCATGTGTGTAAAATCTATAAGTTCTAAACGGAGTGTGTTTGCAACTGCACCAATACAGGCGGCTGTTGTAGCCATTGGTATAGAACTGTTAAACATAATTGAGAAACCAAATACACCACAAAAACTTGTTATTATTCTTAATATTAATAGTAAAATTATACTCATGTGTATTGTTGTGAAATCCTGTGGCTGTAGCTTTAACAGAAGTGCCATAATCCAGGCAAACATTGTTGCTACTAATATAATTATTATTGAATATGTTAATCGTTCAAGACCTGAACGTAAATCTAGCTTAGCAAGGTCAATACCGCTTGTTATAAATGGAAAGCCGGGAATTATAAATAACATGGAGCATATATATCCGGCTTCATGTACATGGGCAATACCAAACACAGACTCAGCAACATTAAAACAAATGGCATAAACCAAACATGCGATTGAAATCGATGCTGCTATATTTAAAAATAATGTAAAATGATGTTTTATAAGCTTTGTACGGACAATATTTCCAACACCGGCTGCAATAAACGCAAAAAGCATTTCAATTGGCCCGCCTCCAAGAAGAAATGTAAAACCACAACAGGCAAGAGCTGCAGCAAGACCTAATTTAACAGGAGAATACAATGTATGAATTTTCTCTATTTCATCAAGTCGTTTGTGAATTTCTTCACCGGTTAAATGGGCGTCTTCCTTTGGAAAGTTGTCAACAAATTGTTCCATTCTGTAAAGCTTTGAAGTATTAACCCCTGTGTTAGATATACTAAGAGACTGTGAAACACAGTCTTTTCCGTCAAAACAGTTAAATTCAATGGACATAAGTCCAACATCAACTGTACATGTAACATGAAGTTCCTTTGAAAGTCTGTTCATTGAAGTTCTTACACGCCATGCACCTGTGCCACAGGAAAGCATAATTAAACCAACTCTGCCAATAACAGATGCTTTTTCAATCAAACCTGACTCTTTAATTAATGTATTGCTGTCATCACTGGTATAATCATGCCATGGAATTTCCATATGGTTTTTTTCCATAATATCAATGTAATTATTTGTTGGCATATATAATCGCCTCTGCTTTCGCTACATGTTTTTCTAAATGTTTTAAAAAGATGGAATTTGGAAGAAATATTCCAATTTCATCATATCTTTTATTATTTTCTACAAGTGAGTCCTGACCATAAAAAACAAATGCCATAGGGAGATTCTTTTCAAGTTCAATCATTAAGTCCCAAACTGCTGAATAGGCTTCGGCTTCAGTTTTGTTAGCCGTTACAGTGTCAGGCAATTCTCTAATAACTAATATACCTGTATTTTTTTCAAGAATCTGCTGCTTCATTTCCATATTGTCTGAAGTGTATTTATGATTATATCTATATGCTTTTGCAAGATATATTTTTTTATTGTTATTTAATTTTTTATATATCTCATGAAAATGATTGTAGTCTTTTTCGTGAATTTTTGATTTATACTTTGGAAGTAATAATCCATTATCGTCGGTCATAATTACAGGATTTTCTATTCCGTCAGCATTAAATCTATATGGAATCAGATATGAATTTCTAAGTAAATCAAATATAGTATTTTCACAAATAGCCATCAAAAAGGCTGATAAATCTCTATTGTGATATGCATTGAATAATGCCTGTGAGAATTCTAATGGAGATAAATAGCTATTGATTTCATCATCGCAAAAAAGATAATTGCAAAATGTTTCCTGAAGTTTTTCGCATGCCCAGGGATCATCAAGAATTTTCTGAAATAACACTTCTGTTTTTTCTTCCCTTGGAAAAATTGTTCCTTCTCTCATACAACTCACACCCTTTCTTGAAAATTTCATTCGGCTAGATTATACTATGATTATAGAAATAAGTAAAAATCATAATTGATATGATAACGATAAGTAATTGATATACCAAGGAGAATGCCATGAATGTAAATTTAGATTATTATAAAATTTTTTATTATGTTGCTAAATATGAGAATTTTACAAGAGCAGCTCAGGCATTAGGTAACAGTCAGCCTAATGTTACAAGAGCAATGAATTGTTTGGAACAACAGATTAACAGCACTTTATTTGTTAGAACGAACAGAGGTGTGCAGCTTACACAGGAAGGAAAGCGTTTATATGAACATGTGTCAATTGCTATGGCACAACTTTTAGAGGCAGAGGAAGAACTGGCTGACAATGAAGGAATTTTTCAGGGAAGTATTTCTATTGGAGCAAGCGAAACTGCCTTAAATATATTTTTATTAGATATTCTAAAATCCTTTCACAAAATGTATCCAAAAGTAAGACTAAAAATATATAACCATTCAACGCCACAGGCAATTGAGGCTGTGAAAAGTGGCAAGATAGATTTTGCAGTTGTATCAACACCTGTAAAGGTTAAGTCACCTTTAGAAAAAACAATCTTATGTTCATTTAAGGAAATATTAATAGGTGGAACTGATTTTGAGCATATAAAAGATGACAGTATTTCTTTAAAAAATCTTAAAGACTATCCATTAATTAGTTTGGGGCAGGAAACTACTACATACGATTTTTATAATAAGATATTTTTAAAACATGGTATTGAACTTAATCCTGACACGGAGGTGGCAACTACAGACCAGATTATTCCTTTGGTAAAGTCAGATTTAGGAATGGCATTTGTTCCTGAACCTATGGCAAGAGAAAGTATTGAGAAAAACGAAATTGTTGAGATTTCTTTAAAAGAAAAAATTCCTAATAGAGAAATATGTATTGTGCATGATTGCCAGCATCCACTTAATTCTGCAGCACGAAAATTAAAAAATGAAATATGTTCCTGTTAGAGTTTCTCTTCTATTGAAAAGATATACTCTAATAGTTGCATTTAATTAAGAAGATATGCCTATTATTAAATAGATATATTCACATTTTATTATTGCTGATTAAATAGATATATATTCTATAATATGGTATGATAGACCTTATAGTGCGAAAAGCACAAAAAGGAAGGATATATTAATTATGGAAAAAAAGAGGGATGCTTTTAAAAGCGGAACCGGCTTTGTCATTGCTTGCATAGGCTCAGCCGTAGGTATGGGAAATATTTGGAGATTCCCATACATGGTATCAGACTGGGGAGGCATGACATTTTTGCTACCTTATGTTTTGTTTGTTATTCTAATTGCTTCAACAGGACTTATTGAAGAAATGGCGTTAGGTAGAGCCGCAAAGGGTGGTCCGATTAAAGCATTTGGAAAATGTACGGAAATTAGAACCGGTAATAAGAAAACAGGTGAGGCCATTGGTGTGCTTCCTGTACTTGGTTCACTGGCTTTAGCCATTGGGTACACAGTTGTTGTTGGGTGGATTTTTAAATACGCCTTTTTAGCACTTTCAGGTCAGTTGTCAGCTATGGGTGGTGATATGGATAAGATAGGGGCAACATTTGGAAGTACAGCAACAAAGTTTGGTAATAATAGTTGGCTTGTAGTTGCCATGATAGTAACAGCAGTAATTATGGCATTTGGTATTGCAGCAGGAATTGAGCGAGCCAACAAAATAATGATGCCACTTTTATTTGTATTATTTTTAGGTTTGGGAATTTATATTTTCACATTACCGGGAGCAACGGAAGGGTACAAATATATTTTCACAATTAATCCTAAAGGACTTTTAGATCCAAGATTGTGGATTTATGCATTTGGTCAGGCATTTTTCTCGCTTTCAATTGCAGGTAATGGAACAGTAATATATGGTTCTTATCTGGATAATTCAGAAAATGTAGTAAGCTCAGCAAGAAATGTAGCAATCTTTGATACAATAGCAGCATTGTTAGCAGCATTTGTTATTATTCCAGGTATGGCAGTTGACGGAGCAGAGTTGTCATCAGGTGGACCGGGACTTATGTTTATTTATCTGGTAAATGTATTTAACGGAATGCCAGGGGGAAAAATCGTTGGCATTATTTTCTACATATGTGTGTTGTTTGCAGGTATGAGTTCATTAATCAACTTATATGAAGCACCTGTTGCAACATTAGAAGAAAGATTCGGACTTAAAAGAGTAACTTCAGTTGGAATAATTGCTGTTATCGGTTGTGCAGTGGCACTTGTTATTCAGGGAATTGTTTCAGGTTGGATGGATGCAGTGTCAATTTACATCTGTCCATTGGGAGCCATGCTTGCAGCAATAATGTTTTTCTGGGTTGCAGGAAAAGATTTTGCTACAACAGCTGTAAATACAGGAAAAGAAAAGCCAATTGGCAAATGCTTTATGCCACTTGGAAAATATGTTTTAGTTCCATTAGCTTTTATAGCATTAGTTGCAGGTGCAATTTTAGGTGGAATCGGTTAATAAAAATATAATTAAAAGCGCAGAGAAACCATGGTGGTCATCATGTTTTTCTGTGCTTTTTTTATTTCATTTGCTATAATAATTATGGATATCTTTAATAAAAAATATAAGAAGAAATGTTATATGACAGCAAAGGAGAATATAAATGAACATTAGATTAGCAGAAGAAAAAGATATAGATTCAGTAATTAAATTACTAACACAGGTTTTAAATATACATGCAAAAATCAGACCGGACATTTTTATTGGTGGAACAACAAAATATACAAAAGAGGAATTAATGGAAATTTTTAATGATGCTAACAGACCTGTGTATGTGGCAGTGGATGAGAATGACAGCGTTATGGGCTATGCTTTTTGCATAAAGAAGAAACAGCCATTTTCAACTAATATGGTGCCATTTGATTCTTTGTTTATTGATGATTTGTGTGTGGACCAAAATATTAGAGGGAAGCATGTAGGGCAGAAACTTTTTGAACATGTTAAGGAAGAAGCAAAGAAAATGGGCTGTTATGAAGTAACGCTTAATGTTTGGGAAGGTAACGACACAGCCCGCAGATTTTATGAAAAAATGGGTATGGTTCCAAAAGAAACACAGATGGAATTTATTTTAAAATAGAGAATTAATTATGATTTGAAAGTAGTGGTAAAAAAACTGAGATAAGGGAGAGGATTATGAAAATAGCAATAGTGGATGATAGTATAAAGGATAGAGAATATCTGCAAAAAGAAATACAGGAAATTTTTTTTAGAAGAACGAAAAATCATATAGAAATTACTACTTTTAAAAGTGGTGAAGAACTTCTTGAATATTTTTATGATAATAAGGAAGGTAATGCTTCATTATTTGATATTGTTTTTCTTGATATATACATGGAGGATATAACTGGTGTTGATACAGCAAGAGCAATTAGAAAAATAGATGAAGATGTTAAGCTTATATTCATAACCACAAGTAATGAGTTTGCCAGTGAAAGTTATGAGGTAAAGGCAGAAGATTATTTAATAAAGCCTTTTAATAAGGAACGTTTGGAAAAAACTTTAGAGAGACTTGTGATAAAGAAGAAAAAGGAAGACAAGATATTAAAGTTTTCAGAAAACAAAGTGGTTCATGTAGATTCTATTGTCTATACAACATTTTCAGGGCATTATGTTACCATATATTTAAAAGACGAAACATCAATTCAAGTTCGTTGTACTCAGAAAAATTTCGAAAAGCAAATAGAACATTTTCCGCAGCTCATATCTTCATTTAAGGGAATCACCGTTAATTTGGCACAGGTGGATAATATTGAAAGTGACAGATTTAAAATGAAGAATGGCTCATTTGTCCCAATTAGTCGTAGGAAGTATGCTGAAATCAAGAAAGCATACACAAGATTTTTAATTGAAACTTTAAAGGAGTAGGGCGTATGACATCATTTAGAATTTTTGAAATTATATTATATTCATGTCTTAATTTGCTACCTTATTTGGGGCTTGCCTTATATCCTTTTGCAGACAAATTAAGATTTTCAAAAGTAAAAGTCGGTTTATTTATTTTTCTTTTATTATTTTTCCAAACATCACTTGGAATATATGCAACAACCTGTTCACAGGGACAAAAGGGAATGTTGTCCCTTATTAGTACCCTTTGTTATGGCATATTTTATTTTTTCGTTGTAAAAGAGACCCCGGGAAAGTTAATTTTTGTATTACTAATAGTTTCTAATTTTGCTAATTTTATTGTGATTTGTGCAAAGTGGATGGAAGCACAGATTTTTCCTAAAATGGTATTTGACAACAATAGCTGGTCTTTTTCTTTGTGTACTTTTGTGGCGCAGATTATATTTATTCCAATGCTATTTATATATTTTAGGAAGTACATAAAAGAAATTGCAACCATAGAAACAGGAAGAAAAGTTTGGAGAATTTTGTGGTTAATCCCGGCTACTTTTTATTTGTTTTGGTATCATGGACTTTATTTTAATTCTCAGTCAACAATTGCATTGGCAATGAATCCCGTCAATGTGGTTTTTACATTGTTTGTAAATATAGGGGCACTGCTTGTATACAGTGTAATTGTAAATGCCATAATAGAGTTTCGTAACAATCTGGAATTGCGTGATGAAAACAGACAGTTGGAAGTTCAAAATTTGTGTTATGAAAATCTTAAAACACAAATGGAGTCTACCAGACGGGCAAGGCACGATATGCGTCATCACATGAATGTGATTCGCACCATGGCTGAAAATAATCAGTGTCAGGAGATAACGCAATATCTTGAAAAATATTTGGAAGCAACATCCTGGAACGAAAAATTTGTATATTGTGGCCATTTTTCTTTAAATGCACTGTTAGTATATTATGTGCAAAAAGCGAAGAATTATGGAATTGATGTTAATATAGATGTGATAATTCCAAATGAATTGAGTATAAGTGACACAGATCTTACAGTGTTATTTGGCAATCTGTTGGAAAATGCAATTGACGGTTGCAAAACCATAACAATAGAGAACAAGTTCATTAATTTGAAAATCAAAAAACCAAATGAAGGAGCGTTGGTTTTCTCAATAAAAAATACTTTTAACGGCAATGTAAAATTAGAAAACGGCAAATTCCTTAGCACAAAAGAACAGGGTAGTGGTATAGGAATAGAGTCTGTTAAGTACGTTGTAAACAAATACAAGGGAGCTATAGAATTTAAGTCAGATGAAGAGACCTTTAGCGTATCAGGCGTACTGTTTATTTAAAATATTATAACCACTTGATGCCAGGAGCAGACCGTTTGAAGCCAAAATATAGAACGAAAAGAATATTTATATGATAATGATTACATAAATGTTGTAATGCAACTTATGTAATCATTTCTTTTTGTAACACAGTGTCCAAAGGTCTTCACCCACCTGTGCTTGCACAAGGGTGGGTGATAGACCTTTGGGCGGATTGTGGGAGTGCAAAGCACGAAGCAATCCGTGTTACAAGAAGTGTAGACTTTAGGAATGCCCCATTTGTGCTTACACAAGAATGGGAGAATTATCAAAAAGGAGGACAATATGAGAAAAATATGGAAACAGCTAATAAGTATTTCAATGTCTTTAATAATGGCATTAGGAAGCAATGTGGTAATGACTCAGACGGCTTATGCTGATGAGGAAACAGGAACTGAAACAAAACAGGAAATTGTTTATGGGGATGATGTGGCGTATGATCCAAACACAGGTCATAGTTATGAATTTGTTAATAGTAGTGTGAATTATAGCACTGCAAAGAAAGAGGCAAAAAATAAGGGTGGTTATTTAATTTGTATATCATCCAAAGAGGAAAATAATATCGTTGTACACTATCTGGAAAAATTAAATCAAGGGGATACCAGAATGTGGATTGGTTTAGAGAGAAATCAAAACGATATATCAAAATTTAAATGGATTGATGGTAGTGAACTTACTTATACTAATTGGGAAAAAGGCGAACCAAGCACATTAAGCGAAACAAGGGTAGAAGTATATTTTGAAGGAACATGGAATGACTGCTATGGGAGTTTAGATCGTCCATATATAATTGAATATGATAAGTGTTCTCATCCGGAAGAAAAAGAAATTGTGGAAAATAGAACAATAACAGATTGTTCAATAGGTGGTTTTACAGGAAAAGTTACATGTGGTGTTTGTGGTGAAATTTTAGATGAAGGAATCATGGTAGAACCGGGAAATCACGCAGAGGCTGTTATAGATAAGAAAACATTTATTGAGGCAACCTGCAAGAGCAAAGGCTTTAGTGGTAATAAAATCTGTCCTTTATGTAAAAAAGTTTTAGAAGAAGGAAAAGAAACAGATATAGTAGATCACAAAAAAGAGGACGAACCTGAAAATTATACTGAAAATACATGTTATGTAGATGGATATACAGGAGACTACAACTGCAAATGGTGTGGTGAAAAGGTACAGGAAGGCAGTATTATAGCAAAAAAATCTCATGAATATAAGGATGATGTATGTGTAAATTGTGGACGTGTTAATAATGCAGTTTATGGAAAAGAATATAGCATGAAAACAACAGCACAAAATCCGTTCCAGGTATTTCAATTTAAAGTTGATGAAGATGGATACTATGCAATAACCTGTAGTAATAAAACAGATTGGGACAGCTATGGATATCTTTTTGAAGAAGAAAGTTTTAATGATGAAATTATTCGTAATGGAATAAAAAAACTTGAAAATAACAATCGTGTAAGATTGGAGGGGTGCAAAAAGAAAAATGATGATGGTGGTCAGGAAAGTGCACCTAAGATTATAGGAAATCTTAAAAAAAATCATACATATTATTTTGTGGTAGGACCGTTTAGTGATGAATATGGAGAATATACAATATCTTGGGAATGTGCACATTCAAGAAAGAAATTTGTGAACAGAACTATTAAATCATGTGAAGAAGGTGGATATACAGGAGATTTACAGTGTAAAGATTGTGGAAAAACTATTAGTGAAGGACAACAGATTGAACCCCAATCAGACCATAGTTATTCAGAGCGTTATACAATTGGTAAAACTTGTACAAATTATGAAAAAATAGTGTCTGAATGTGAATATTGTGGTTATGTACATAAGGAAATTAATGAAAAAAAAGGTTTAGGCGAACATGTATTTGTGAAGGTAAATCATAAGGAGCCAACATGTACTGAAGAAGGTTATTCTTATGACTTGAAGTGTAGTGAATGTGGCGAAATTAATAATGATGGGAATCAGGAAGCCGGACAAACAATTCCCAGCATTCATAGTAATCTGTCAGGAAGCAATATTATAAAGTATTATAACGAATCAAACGCAACATGTTTTAAAGCAGGTTACACAGGCGATACAATATGCCTGATATGTAATGAGGTTCTTGAGAAAGGTAGTGAATCACCACAGCTAGAACACAATTATGTGGATGATAAATGTACAAACTGTGGTTTAACAAAGAATCAAATTCAGGAGCTTAAGGATAATTGCTTTGAGATTAATTCTTTTGAAGATTTATTAATGTATTTACAGATGGGAAGTTTAGGAATAAATGGAAAATTAAATGCTGATATTAAGTTCCCGGATAATTACAAAGATGATGATAATATTTTACAGGGTGCATCTTTATTAAATTCAAAGCTAGATGGAAATAACCACACAATATCAAACGTAAACATAAAAGGAATACCATGCCGTTTATATGGTAGTATTGGTAATAGTACATTAAAAAATTTAAAAATTGAAGTTCAGGGTGAATGTGAACAGAGTATTTATTACCTTACAGAATATGCGTATTATTCTACAATAGAGAATTGTACATTTGAGGGAAATGTGAAAGCTTCCAGAAGTGATGTGGCAGCGATACAAACAATCGATACATGTACCATTTCAAAATGTATTAATAATGTTGATTGTGTAAATTTCGGTGATGCATATGTGGCAGGTTTAGCTATTAAGGCAAACAATAGTAATATTACAGACTGTGAAAATAATGGTGATTTTTCAGTGAATGATTCTTATATTGCAGGTTTAGTACACACAGCGTCAAATTGCCATATAGAGAATTGTATTAATACAGGTAATATAACAGATGCATATGAGGCTGCAGGAATTGTAGCATCAATAAATAATAGTGAAATTAAAAACTGCACAAATAAGGGGGATATTACTAATGCAGAGGGGGCAGTAGGTATTTGTGTATCTGCAAATAACACTAAAGTAGAAAAGTGTAGTAACTATGGTAATATTATTGATAATGAGTATGTAGCATCAGGAATAGTAGGTATTATTCTTCAGGCACAGATTATAAATTGCACAAACTATGGAAAAATAAAAGCAAATAACTGTGCAGTTGGAATTTGTTATAGTAATAGCAGAGATGACGAGGGATATTATGATCAGAAAGAAATCATTCAAGGATGTACTAACAATGGCGAAATTACTTCTACAGATTTAGCAGCTGGAATTGTAAGTATTATATATAATTGTAATATTGATAATTGCACTAATAGCGGAGATGTACAAGCTGGAAGTCTTGGGGGAGGAATTCTAGCAGTTACAGCCAACTCATCAATAAGTAATTGTATTAACAATGGAAGTGTTGATGGATATGAATATGTGGGTGGAATTTGTGGTTCCAGTGACGATGATGTAACATTTGAAAAAGTATACAATTCAGGAAAAGTTACTGAAGAAGCTTTTAAGTCAAAAGGAATAACAAATGGAACAGGTAATGAAGTTATTAAGGATTCAGAAGAAAATCATGAACACAAATATTCAGAAGTAGTAGAAATGACACCTGCAACATTAACAGAAAACGGTGTAATCAAAGAGAAATGTTCTTGTGGTTATATTAACAAGAGAACAATTAGCCATCCAAATGAACTTATTATTTCAAATGACAAATTTGAAGCAACAGGCGAAAAGATTGCACCTACAGTTACAGTAGTTGATGTTGAAAATAATCCTATTGACCAGAAATACTACACAGTAACATATCGCGACAAAGCCACAGGTAAAACAGTGGATGAAGTAAAAGCGGTTGGTACATACGAAGTTGTAATTACTTTCAGCGATTTATATGAAGGTGAAATGACAAAAGAATTTACAGTAGTTGAAAAGACAACTGAACCTGCAACTTCAGATGTGACAACAGGTGACCAGGAAGTATCAACACCTGACTTAACAACAGGTGACCAGGAAGTATCAACACCTGACTCAACAACAGGTGACCAGGAAACATCAACAAGCGAAACAACAGCAGGAGATGTTGAAACAACAACACCAAAGACAACTACAGGTGACAAAGTAACTACAACCGGCAACAAACCGACAACAAAAGTTAAAAAACCGGGCAAGGTTAAAAAAGTATCTGTAAAGAAACTTAGCCGTAAAAAGATTAGCGTTAAGTGGAAGAAAATAAAAGGTGTTAAAGGCTATCAGGTTAGATATGCTACAAACAAAAAAATGAAGAAAGCAAAAATTAAAACAATTGCCAAAAACAAAACTTCATTTACACTAAAAAAATTAAAAGGCAAAAAATACTTCATTCAGGTAAGAGCTTACAAGATTGGGAAAGCAAATAAGAAAGTTAAAGGAAAGTGGAGTAGTGTTAAAAAAGTTAAAATGAAGAAGTAATATCATTTTAGAACATGGTTAGATAGTAGCTTCAAACAATTAACCATAAATTGTAAAAAGACAGCTACGGCACATGGTATGCAGAAATTATAAAATTTCTTATGTATATCACGCCGTAGCTGTTTTTTTATAGAAATGGTCAACTTGGGCAAAAAAAGTTTGGCAAAAAGTTTTTATATAAAAGTTAAAATAATCCAAATTCACCTTAAGATATTAAATTAACAAAATAAAAGTCAAATGATACAATTTCCTTAACAAATAAAATCGGGTTAATTTGAGATTGTGGTATTTTGATACCAAACTAAATTTATGTAAAAGTAGTAAGGAGATAAGTATGTATATTGCAGATGAGAAAAGATATGAAAGAATGAAATAATCTTAGGACACTATGTAATAAACGAACACATATAATTTAGGAAAGTGCAGGGAAAAGATATGATTAAAAAATTAGAAAACGGATTTATTTTAAATACTAAAAACACTACATATGCCTTTAGAGTTTTGAAAACAGGGCATCTTGAACATTTATACTATGGAAAGAAAATCGCAATTGAAAACATGGAACCTTTAATTGAACAGCATAACTTTATGCCCGGTAATACGGTTGCATATAATCAGGAAACAATGGAGTATTCTTTGGAAAACATGAGACTTGAAATGTCTTCTTATGGAAAAGGTGATGTAAGGGAACCTTTTGTGGAAGTTGTTAAGTCAGACGGTAGCTTCACCAATGATTTCACTTATGCCGATTCAGAAATATCATGGGGAAAGCAGCCATTTGAAACATTGCCTGGTTCTTATGACGAAGATGGTAATGTGGACCATTTGACAGTTACTTTAAAGGATAATGACTTGGTAATGGAATTACATTATTATGTTTATGAAAACTGCGATGTTATTACAAGAAGCACAGTTTTAATAAATAAAGGTAAGGAAAAAGTAAATATAAAAAGATTAATGAGCATGCAGCTTGATATGTTTGGCATGAATTATGTAATGACAACATTTAACGGCTCATGGGCAAATGAAATGAACAGACATGATACAAAAGTAGCTGCTGGCAGATTTGCTAATTATTCATATGCCGGAACTTCATCTAACAGAGCAAATCCATTTGTTATGATTTCAAGGGAAGAGACTACAGAAGATTTTGGCGAGTGTATTGGAACTAATTTAATTTATAGTGGAAACCATTATGAAGCGATGGATGTATGTTCTTTTAATAAAACAAGATTCGTTTCAGGAATTAATCCACAATCAATGAGTTATGGACTTTTACCGGGAGAGAAATTCGAAGCACCTGAAAGTGTTTTAACATATTCTAAAAAAGGTTATAACGGCATGAGTCAGAATATGCATAAATTTGTAAGAGAGCATATTGTAAGAGGCAAGTGGAAATACAAAGAACGCCCTGTTTTATTAAATAGTTGGGAGGCAAACTATTTTGACATTACAGAGGAGAAACTTATTAATCTTGCAAAAGCAGGAAAAGATATTGGCATAGAATTGTTTGTAATGGATGACGGTTGGTTCGGAAAACGTAATGATGATACAAGTTCTCTTGGAGACTGGTATGTAAATAAGGACAAGCTTCCTAATGGACTGGCTCATTTAGTTGATGAAATTAATAAAATAGGTTTAGACTTTGGTATTTGGATTGAACCTGAAATGATTAATAAAAACAGCGAACTTTACAAAAAACATCCTAACTGGGTATTGGAAAATCCTAATGCACATCATTCAGAAGGCAGAAATCAATGTATGCTTGATTTAACAAATAATGAAGTTGTGGACTATATGGTTAAGGAAATTAGCAATATTTTAAGTAGTGCAAATATTTCTTATGTTAAGTGGGACATGAACAGAATATTCTCTGATTATTATTCAGCAGGTTTGCCTTATGAAAGTCAGGGTGAAGTGTCACACAGATACGTTTTAGGTTTTTACAAAATGGCAAAAGCGCTTACAGAGAAGTTCCCTGAAATTTTATTTGAAGGCTGTTGCGGTGGCGGAAACAGATTTGACCTTGGAATGTTATGCTATTTTCCACAGATTTGGGCAAGCGATGACACTGACGCAGTGTGCCGTGTAAATATTCAAAACGGATACAGCTACGGTTATCCAATGAGTACAGTAGGAGCACATGTTTCAGCATGTCCAAATCACCAGACTTTAAGAACAACTCCAATTGATACAAGATATAATGTTGCCTGTTTTGGAGTGTTAGGTTATGAATGTGATTTGACAAAAATGTCAAAGGAAGACCTATTCTTAATTAAGAAGCAAATAGAAGAATATAAGAAGTGGAGAAAAGTCTTACAGTTTGGAGAATTCTACAGAGGAAAGAGTCCTTACGAAAACTCACAGGACAGTGACTCTAACAATGTATATCAGTGGACTTGTGTAAGTGCAGATAAGAAAAAGGCTGTTGGCATGTTGTTTAGAAAAATTATTAAACCAAATGATCAGTTCTTAAATTTCAGACCAAAAGCTTTGGCTGAAAACAAGGAATATCATTTCTATAACCGCCCGGTGTACCATAACAAAAAAGATATGGGACATTTTGTCTACGAAAATAATGAAATTAAAAGTAATGAGAATTTATCAAAAGATGAAGTTTCATTTGTAGCAGAAAATTTTGTAAAAGGTGAAACTGAAGATTACATTGCATACGGAAGTCTTTTAAATGAAGCAGGTGTTAATCTGAAAGAAGGATTTGCAGGTATAGGAGTAAACGGAGATACAAGGATTATGAAAGATTTTGACTCCAGACTTTATTATATGGAAGAAGTGGAATAGGGTTTTTGAACCGTTCCAAATAAAAATAGTACAAATTAACTGAAAATAGTCCAAAAAAATAAAAAAATGTACAAAGAAAATGTTAAAAGATTTTAAAAATTGTATAAATTACACTGAACTATGTCCTAACTGTGAAAATGTTACTATGGTACTATTGAATTACAAAGAAACCCGAATAAAAAAATTGTAAGGAGGAAATTTTTTATGAAACTAAAAAAAGTTGTAGCATTTGCAATGGCAGCAGTTATGACATTGGGAATGGTAGGATGTGGTAGCAGCTCAGGAAGTAAGAGCAGCTCATCAAAGGATAGCAAAACTATTACAGTTTGGGCTTGGGATGAGAATTTTAACATTAAGGCAGCAAAGGAAGCAGCAGAAATTTACAAAGGAATTGATAAGGATGTAAAAATTAAAGTTGTTACAATGGCACAGGATGACATTGTTGCAAAGTTAAATACAAGTCTTTCATCAAAATCTTATGACGGTCTTCCAGATGTAGTTCTTATTGAAGATTACAGAATTCAGGGATACTTACAGTCATATCAGGATGAGTTTTATGATTTATCATCAGTTGTTAATAATGACGATTTTGCAAATTATAAAACAGGTGTAAACACACTTGATGGAAAAGTATATGGCGTTCCATTTGACAGTGGTGTTGCAGGATTATTCTATAGAACAGATATTTTAAAACAGGCAGGATATTCAGAAAAAGATTTACAGAACATCACTTGGGAAAAATACATTGAAATTGGTAAGAAAGTAAAAGAAAAGACAGGCAAGTACATGTGTACACTTGATCCTAGTGACATAGGTCAGATTCGTATGATGTTACAGAGTGCAGGTGCCTGGTATACAGACAAGGACGGAAAAGTAACAATTTCAAACAATCAGGCATTAAAAGATGCAATTAAGATTTACAAAGATTTAGTAGACGCAGGCATTACAAAGCAGACTTCAGACTGGAATCAGTTTGTAGGTGCATTTAATAATAGTGACGTAGCTTCAGTTATTACAGGTTGCTGGATTGCTCCTTCAATCAAGGCAGCAGAAGACCAGAGTGGAAAATGGGCTGTAGCAGCATTTCCTAAGATGGGTTCAAACTCATCATCAGTTAATGCTTCATCAATTGGTGGTGCAGGTTGGTATGTATTAAAGAATACAGGTAACAGCAAGTTAGCAGCTGATTTCTTAGCAAAAACATTTGGTAGCAACACAGATCTTATGAACTCACTTGCAAAAAATATTAGCTTAGTAAGTACATTAAATGCATCATCAGATTGTGCAGCATACAAAGAAGAAGATAAATACTTCGGTGGCCAGAAGATTTTCGGTGACCTTGGATCATGGACAGAAAAGGTTCCAACAGTAAATTATGGAGTTCATACTTATGCAATTGAAGATATGATGACAGAAGCTGTTTCAGCAATCGTTGGAGGAGCTGACATGGATTCAACATTAAAATCATATCAGAGCAAAGTAGAATCAGCAGTACAGTAAATTTTACGGTACTTAAGATAAACTAATTTAAAAATCTAAAAAACAAGACTCAGAAGTGGCCCGATATTCACAAGAATGTTTCCCATTATGTGGACATCGGGTTTGCTTTTGAAACCAATACTTATTAAACAAACATGTGTGAAGAAGTAAACAGAAGGTAGTAGATAAAGGAGGCTGCGTTAAAATGGATAAACTAAAAAAACGAAATAAAGCAGTTACCCGTAACAGTGGGATGAGTCCCAAATTAAATAGAAAAGGATGGGCATTTGTTCTTCCGGCATTTATTTTAATACTTATATTTGTATTTTACCCAATGGTACAGTCATTCCTGTTATCATTAAAAACAGGAATGGGAAGTAACTTAACTTTTACGGGACTGGATAATTATAAAAGATTATTAACAGACGAAACATTTAAAAAAGCATTATTTAACACGGTTTTATACTTGATAATTCAGGTGCCAATAATGATTATTTTAGCACTTGCAATTTCATCAATGTTAAATAATAAGAAGTTAAAATTCAGAGGATTTTTCAGAACAGCAATTTTCTTACCATGTGTAACATCACTGGTAGCATATTCCATTATCTTCAAAAGTTTATTTGCAACAGATGGAATTATTAACTCAATACTTATGAACATTCATCTTGTAAGTGAACCAATTCAGTGGCTTACAAATCCTATAGCGGCAAAGGTTTTAATTATCATTGCCATTACATGGAGATGGACAGGATACAATATGGTATTCTATTTATCAGGTATGCAGGGAATTGACGATTCAATTTACGAATCAGCTCAGATTGATGGAGCTTCAGCATTTGCAAGATTCAGATATATTACATTACCAATGCTTAAGCCAATTATTTTATTTACAACAATTAACTCAACAATAGGTACATTACAGTTATTCGATGAAGTTGTAAACATCACAGACGGTGGCCCGGCTAATGCAACAATTACAATATCACAGTACATTTACAATACAATGTTTAAATATAACTCAAACTTCGGATATGCATCAGCTATATCTTATGTAATAGTTATCTTGGTAGTTGTATTGTCATTTATCCAAATGAAAGTAGGTGACAAGAATGACTAAGAAAAAAATAATGAGTATTTTACAGTACGTTATATTAATTATATTAAGTATCATTTCAATCTTCCCATTTTATTGGATGATTGTGGCAGCTACAAACAAGTCTGTAGATGTATCAAAAGGCACATTAATGATTGGAAGTCATATTGTAGAGAACTTTAAGTCATTAATGGCATCAGACTTAAATTATTTTGGAGCATTTAAGAACTCAATTATAATCGCAGTAGTTACAACAACACTTGCAATGATTATTTCATCTGCAGCAGGATATGCTTTTGAAGTATACAAGTCAAAAGCAAGAGACAGAGTATTTAGTGTTATTCTTGTTTCAATGATGATTCCTTTTGCAGCATTAATGATTCCATTATTCCAGTTATTTGGTAATTTTAATACAATTCCAATATTAAGCTGGATTGGAATTAATACACCGGGATCAGTAATTATTATTGCCATAGCAACGGCATTCTTAATTTTCTTCTTCCGTCAGAACACTCAGACATTTCCAAAAGATTTGGTTGAGGCTGCAAGATTAGACGGACTTGGAGAATTTGGAATTTTCACAAAGATTTTCATTCCAACAATGAAATCAACATACGCAGCAGCTATTATTGTTACATTTATGACAAGCTGGAACAACTACATGTGGCCATTAATTTCTTTACAGTCACCTGAAAAGAAAACATTACCACTTATTCTTTCAGCATTAGGTTCATCATACACACCTGATTATGGAATGATGATGGTAGCAGTTGTAATCGCAACAATCCCAACAGCATTAATCTTCTTCTTAATGCAGAAGAACTTTGTACAGGGAATGACAGGCTCAGTAAAAGGTTAAAAAAGAACATAAAAAACACAATAATATGGATTATGGTTAAAAGAAATTTTAGCTGTAATCCATATTAGTATAAATATAAAAATATGGAGCGGAGGTAAAAATGAAAAAATCAGTATTAAAACCGGAATTAAACTGGCTAAGTAATCCGGAAGTTTTTCGTGTAAACAGAATGGATGCACATTCTGACCACTTTGTATATGAAAGTGAAGAAGCCTACAAGAATAATAAAAGCAGTTTATTTCAGTCATTGAACGGTCAGTGGGACTTTGCTTACGCAAATAAGCCGGCAGAGCGAATGGCAGACTTTTATAAAATGGATTTTTCCACAGAAAAATTTGACAAAATAAATGTACCGGGACACATTCAGCTTCAGGGGTACGACAGATGTCAGTATATTAATACAATGTATCCTTGGGATGGCAGAGAGGAAATGCGTCCACCTCAGGTATCAGAAGAATATAATCCTGTTGGAAGTTATGTAAAATATTTTGACCTGGATAACAGCCTTTTGGATAAAAATATTATTCTTTCATTCCAGGGTGTTGAAGTGGCTTTTTATGTTTGGGTAAACGGAGAGTTTGTGGGATATTCTGAGGATACTTTTACACCATCAGAATTTGACATAACAGATTTTGTACAGGAAAAAAACAATAAACTTGCAGTGGAAGTATACAAAAGAAGTAGCGCAAGCTGGATTGAGGATCAGGATTTTTGGAGATTCTCAGGCATATTTAGAGATGTTTATTTACAGGGACTTCCAAAAAGTCACGTATACGACATTGATTTGAAATCTGATTATGATTACAAAAATCACACAGGAGATTTAAACACAAAAATTACTATAACAGGTGCTATAGGTAATAAATATAAAATAGATTTAAAAAATCCAAATGGAGAAGTAGAAACTTTATTTGAGGGTAACACAGCTGACAAATTTGAATTATCCTCAAAAGTTGAAAACATTGCTCCTTGGAGCGGAGAAAAACCAAATTTATATGAAGTAATTGTTTATTTATACAATGAAAATAATGAAGTAGTAGAAGTTGCATCTACAAAATTCGGCTTTAGAAAGTTTGAGATAATCAACAAAGTTATGTGTCTAAACGGCAAGCGTATTATTTTCAAAGGTGTAAACAGACATGAGTTTAGCGCTACTGAAGGCAGAGCTATTACAAAGGAAGAAATGATTTACGACATTAATTTTATGAAACGAAATAACATTAATGCTGTAAGAACTTCACACTATCCAAACCAGAGTTTATGGTACAGACTTTGCGACGAATACGGAATTTATTTAATTGATGAAACTAATTTAGAAAGCCATGGCTCATGGCAGAAAATGGGTGTAATTGAACCGTCATGGAATGTTCCGGGAAGTCACGATGAATGGAAAGAGTGCATTCTCGACAGAACACAGTCAATGTACGAAAGAGATAAAAATCATCCTGCAATACTTATGTGGTCTTTAGGAAATGAGTCTTATGCAGGAACTGTTTTAGAGGCAACATCTAAATATTTACATGCCAAAGATAATACAAGATTAGTACATTATGAAGGTGTAGTTTGGAATAGAGAGTTTGACCATATTACTGATATGGAAAGCAGAATGTACGCAAAACCTCAGGATGTAGTTGAATATTTGGAAAACAATCCAAAGAAACCATACATTAACTGCGAGTACACACATGCCATGGGAAATTCATGTGGTGGCATGCATTTGTACACAGATTTGGAAGACAAATATGATATGTACCAGGGAGGCTTCATTTGGGATTATATTGATCAGGCAATTGAAGTAGAAGAAAACGGTAAGAAGGTATTAAAGTACGGCGGAGATTTTGGCGAACGGGCAACAGATTACTGCTTCTGTACAGATGGAATAATTTACGCAAACAGAACTCCTTCACCAAAGGTTCAGGAAGTAAAATATTTATATCAGAATATCAAGATGAACATTTTTGAGAATGAAATAGAAATAGATAACCAGAATTTGTTTACAAATACTAACAAATATGTTTTTGTATTGGAAATAATCCAAAAGGAAACAAGCATTTGTAAGAAAGAATATTCTTTTGATGTGGAACCGGGAGAGAAAAAACGTTTTCAGCTAAACATACCTGAAACTATAGGTTTGACAAGAAATGAAGATTATATTTATAATGTGTGTATACAGCTAAAAGGTGATGAAAAGTGGGCTGAAAAAGGCTTTGAAATTGCTAAGGAACAGTATGTTTTTGAGGGTGTCTGCAACACTGAAAAAACAGCCATTAACAATTTAGAAGTTATTAGTGGAGATGTAAATATCGGTGTTAGAGGAAATGATTTCTTTGCCATGTTCTCAAAGCAGGAAACAGGAATTATTTCACTTGTATATTCAGATAAGGAATACATTACAAGGGCACCTAAGCCAACATTTGTAAGAGCATATACAGACAATGACAAAGGTTGTGGCTTAGATTTCCAATATGCTATATGGGACAAGGCAGGAAAAACTGCAAAGTGTACAGGATTTGCAAAAGATGAGTTGGAAGAGGGCATAAAAATAACATATGACTATGTTCTTCCAATAGAAGGAAAGAGCTGTACAATTTCATATTTGGTATATGGAGATGGCTCAATAGACGTAGATTTCAAGTTAAAAGGTGAGGACGAATTTTCAATTCCTTTATATGGTATGGAATTTAAATTACCAAAAGAATTCATTAATGTAAAATATTTTGGAAATGGACCTGAAGAAAATTATCAGGACAGAAACAAAGGTGCAAAGCTTGGAGTTTATGAAACTACAGCAGCAGACAATATGTCTTCCTATTTAATACCTCAGGAATGTGGTAACAGAACAGGCATAAGATATATGGAAATTACAGATGAAACACAAGAAGGAATCAGATTCTCTTATGTGGATAAACCAATTGAGGGAAGTGTATTACCATACAGTGCGGCAGAACTTGAAAACGCAATGCATATAGAAGAACTTCCACAAAGCAGCTACACTTGGGTACGTGTTTTAGGACAGCAAATGGGAGTTGGTGGTGACGACAGTTGGGGCGCACCGGTTCAGGAAATATATACAATTCCTAAGTCAAAAGTTCACGAATTTAAATTCAACATATCACCTGCAAAGCAAAGAAGTTAGAAAAGGTGAGTGAAAAATGTCAGACTTATGTAAAGTGTTAATTGTCGATGATGAGTACATTATGAGACAGGGAATAAAACATTTAGTTAATTGGGATAAAGAGGGATTTCTTATCGTTGGTGAAGCCACCAACGGTAAGGAAGCCCTTATTATGGTTGAGGAATTAAAACCACATATAGTTGTAATGGATGTTGTAATGCCGGTAATGGACGGAGTGGAACTTACAAAGGAAGTTCATGAAAAATATCCAGACATAAAGATTATTGTTCTAAGTGGTTTTGATGACTTTTGCTATGTAAAGGAAACTCTCAAAAACGGGGCGATGGATTATATTTTAAAGCCTACATTAACAGGAGAGGTTTTTCTGGAAGCTTTAAAGAGAGCAGCAGACAGCATACCGGGATTTAGTTTGTCAGGTAACAGCAATTTGAATTTGAATCATGCATTAGAGTGGTACATAGCAGGTTATTCAGATTCCATAAACATACAGGATTTCCCTGAATTTGCAAAACTAAATACATATAGGATGTTTGCAGTTGACATAAATTATGCATTTGAAAATGATAACGATTATGTAGCAAAAATCAGAAAAGAAATCCGAAAAACACTGGACGAAGCAGAAATCATATTTGGTAGAACAGTTATTGATAACAGAAATTTAATATACGTTTTTAATTATGATATTGTTTACGAAATCGGTGTTTTGGAAAAATTATCTAGGATTGCTGAAAGGGTAAAAAATGTTAAGCCTAAGGGATTTTTTGTTTTAAGCAAAAGATTTGAAAAAATACAGGATGTAAGAGAAATTTATTTACAGGTGGAAAGTCAGATAAACAGCGGCTTTTATTATGACAATAAATCAATATTGAATATGGAATATTCTAAGGAAATCCAGAAAGAAATTCCCAAATTTGATTATAATGATTTCTCCTATGATTTGCGAAATGGTGAATACAATACAGCAATAGGAAAAATGCGTGGCTATATTGAAAAATGTGCCAAGGCTCATGACAATTGCGAGAAAATCAAGAATAAGGCTAAAAACTTTATTTACAACATTATTATTATGCTAGAAGAATATGACATTGATGTTGAACCTATGAGACGTAAGTATTTTAAAGAAATAGAAGAGACTATTTATGTTACTGATTTTTTAAAGAAGCTGGATGAAATTTTAGATGAAATAAAAAAGGCTTTTGCTGAAAACATGACAGGTACCGACAGGGTAATGAACAAAATAACAAAGCATATTTTGGAACATTACATGGAACCATTGGATTTGGATTCTCTGGCAAAAGAGTTTAATTATAATTACAACTATTTATCATCATATTTTAATTCCAAAAATAAGGAGGGTTTCAGTGGTTATTTAAACAAAATCAGAATTGAAAAATCCTGTGAAATTTTGAAGAAGGAAGATATACCTATTTCAGACGTAAGTACAATGGTTGGATATTCAGATCATAGTTATTTTTGTCGTGTATTTAAGAAAACCACAGGGTACACACCAAGTGTGTACAGAAGACGATTCAGATAAAAAACAAAATTGTTACAATATGTATAAAAAAAATATATTATAAATATTCAGGGAATAAAATATGAATAGAGAAGATGAAAAAATGCACAGTGAGAAGCCATGGAATGAAAAGATACAGAACAAGAAAGTGCCAAGCGGTAAGGAAAAAATCCACAAAAGGTACAGTATAAAAAAAGGCTTAAAGGAGAGAAAAGGCAGCCTTATTATTAAAATAATGGCAGCAATTATTATCGGTGTTGTTTTAATTAGTCAGATTAATATTCTCCTTGTAAATAAATTTTCAAAAGATTTTTTCAGTGAAGTGTATGGAGATTCACAGGAAAAAAACATTGAGAAAATACAGGAAGATTTGGAAGAATATTTTGGCAGTATTGAAAAAACATTTGACAATATTTCCACAAGTTATGACATAAATATGTATTACTCAGGAAAGAATTCGTCATCAGTAGATAAATTTATTGCAATGCATAACATGCAGAAGTCTTTTCAAAATGCATTCGAAAGTAAGCTTAGCGGAACAACGGTCCTGCTTGTGTCAAAAGAGGGAGAAATCTCTGTAAATAACAATGATGTGCTTACAAAAGAGTGGAAAGAAATTAAACAAAATGAAGTTTTTAATGAAGCACGAAAAAACAACCGAAAGTTATGTTACAGCTATGTAGATGAAGGCTTTACTTATGCAACTAAGTCAAGCTCCATAATTTTAGGAGTAAAGGCATTAAGAAATATGAATAATAAGTTGTATGGTTATGGTGTGATTTTAATACCTGATAGTGAGTTGGATAACTTCTATAGATATGGTGAAAACCAATACAACAGTATTAGCATAATTGACAGCAATGGCATGATTGTCTCATCTACTGATAAATATCAAATAGGAGAAACAGATACAGAACTACAAAAGATAACAAACGAAATGCTTGAAAAAGAAATCACTGTTGAGAAAATGGAGAAAAACGCAAAGACTAATATGGTTTTGTGTAAAAAAATTCCATACGTGGATTACAGTTTGTGCTTTACGGTAGATGCAAATGAGGCCATTGAAAGTCTTTATAATATTTCAACTTTGATGTGGTACATTGCAATAATTACAGGAGCAGTTCTTTTAGTAATTTATATTTTAGTTAGAAGAACCATGTCGCCATTAAGACAGCTTGGAAGAAAAATGTCTTATGTAGCAAAGGGTGATTTTAATCAATATGCGGAAGTGACAGGGGATGGAGAAATTCAGGAGCTTGCAAAGTCATATAACAGAATGCTTCATGATATCAACCATTATGTTGACAGCATAATTGAGATACAGAAGCAAAAACGACAGGCTGAGATACATGCTCTTCAAATGCAGATAAACCCTCATTATATTTACAACACATTAACCAGCATAAAATGGTTGATTATGCAGGGTGATACTGTAAAATCAACAAAAGCAATTGATGCATTTATTAAGTTGCTTAGAAGTACAATAAGCAAGTCAGATGAATATATTTCCGTTGAAGAAGAAATAGAAAATCTGAAAAACTACATGTATATTAACGAAATCCGATATGGCGAAAAAATCAAAACAGAGTTTTTCATAAGCATAAACGAACCGGACCAGTTAATGATTCCTAAAATGATTTTACAGCCGTTTATTGAGAATGCATTCTTCCATGGATTTCCTGAGGGACAAAATGGAGAAATTTTTGTGTGTGTAAGAGAAAAAGCAGAAAAACTTATTGTAGAAATTATTGACAACGGTGTTGGAATGGATGAAAGACAGGTTAATGAACTTGAAAACGGTAAGAGCAGTAGAAAGTCAGAACATTTTACAGGAATTGGAATTAATAACATACGTGACAGACTTAAATTAATATACGAGAATCAATATGAACTGAAAATAAAAAGTTCATTAGGCGAAGGCACAACAGTTACAGTTGTCCTACCTATACAGCACAAAGAAATATAAATATTATAAGAAGATATAGAAAGGCATCATATAGGAAGCCTTTCTTAAGACGCAGGAATGTAATTATTTTTACAAACCTGCGTTTTTGGTGTAATAAAAAATAGTTGCAAACTTTGTTTTCTCTATGAAACAGAATTTCTTAGGAAGTTATAAAATTTCTGAACCGAGGTGCTCATGGCACTACTTTTATTTATAACCAAACAGACTTCTCTAATAGGAAGTTTTTCTTCAATATTAATAGGAAAGACTTTTTTATCTTCTATTAGTTCTGTTGCCAAATCTTCCGGATAAAAGCCAATGCCAAGATTATGTGTAATCATGGGAATAATCTGGTCTGTAGTAGCAACTTCCATATCAGGAGTAAAAGGTACGCTGTGAGCTATATAGAACTTATTGTACAAATCATAAGTTCCTGTACCTTCAGATAAACTGATTAAAGGAATTTCTGTTAAGTCCTTAAGACTTTTGGCTATGTCTGTAAGGTAACTGTACTTAGGACCGCAAATAAGAATTTCCTTACATTTACTTAAAGGAATTTTCTCAAGAGGCTTTTTTAATGACATTGGAGTGGTGACAACTGCCAAGTCAATTAAGTTTGCTCTCATGGCACGTATGGCTTCCGGTGTAGAGTGATTAAAAATACGAATTCTAATATTAGGAAACTGCTCGTGAAAAATTTCAAGTTTATCTAACAGGAAAAGTCGCAGAGCGTTTTCACTAACACCAATTGTAATAATACCCTTTTCAAAAGTCTTGTCCTGATGAAGCTCCTCTTCACCTAAAGTAAGGTGTTTGTAGGCAATGGAAACATGTTTGTACAGTTTCTTTCCTTCAGGCGTTAAAATAATGCCACGATTAGAGCGCATGAACAATTTACATTCAAGTTCCTGCTCTAAGTTCCCCATGCATCTGCTTATGTTAGGCTGGCTGTTTTGTAAAACTTCCGCAGCCTTAGTAAAGCTTTTGTATTTTGCCACAAAATAAAAAATTCTATAATAATCAAAAGTAATCATGTCTAACCTCCCAAGTGAAAATCTAAATGAAAAATAAATTGTAACCTTATAATATTTCAAAGCATATAAAGATATCATACAAATATATATTATAAGAATATGGAAAACAACCATATAACCATTCCATATTATACAAGTATTTAAGAGTGTCTAATTAAATGACGGCCTAAAAAAATTAAGTAAAATTAAATTTTTTTAGGAATTTTTTGACTAATGTATAAAATTACCATAAATGTATAATCATTCTAAATTTATATGTACTTTTTATACAATACCATACTAAAATGATATAGTAAATATATTAAAGATATATTTTACATATTCCCAACAAAAGAGTTATAATACGTGACAGTTAAAAAGTTGTCATGAAAGGAAGTGAAACTGTTGAATGACATTGTTAACAGATTATTAGAAGAGCTGAATTGCGATGTTGTTTTCACGATTCCAATTTTTGGCGGCATTCCAATTTACGAATCAGTAGTAGTAACTTGGATAATCATGCTGGCGGTTTTGCTCATATGTGTTCTACTTGTTAGAAATTTAAAAGTAGAAAACCCGGGCAGAAAACAAATTGTTTTGGAAACAGCAGTTCAGGGATTGTACAATTTCTTTAAAGGCACCATAGGAGAACATGGAACAGCATATATTCCTTATCTTATGTCAGTTGTGCTTTACATAGGAATTGCAAACCTTATTGGTTTAATAGGGTTTAAACCACCAACAAAGGATATGAATGTTACAGTGGCACTGGCAGTCATGAGTATAGTCCTTATAGAGGTGGCAGGAGTAAGACAAAAAGGAACTAAAGGATGGTTGAAAAGCTTCGCAGAGCCTATGCCAATAGTTTTACCAATTAATGTGTTAGAGGTATTTATTAAACCACTTTCACTTTGTATGCGACTATTTGGTAATGTATTAGGTTCATTTGTAATCATGGAATTATTAAAAATTGTAGTTCCGGCATTCTTACCGGCAGTATTTAGTTGTTACTTCGATATATTCGATGGATTGATTCAGGCATACGTTTTTGTATTCCTAACATCCTTATTTATAAAAGAAGCAACTGAATAAAAATAAAAAGATAAAAACAAATTTGAAAACGTAAAGGAGAAATTATTATGTCAACATCATTATTAGTAGCAATTGGAGCAGGTATTGCAGTATTAACAGGTATTGGAGCAGGTATTGGTATTGGTAAAGCAACAGCATCAGCTTGTGATGCAATTGCAAGACAGCCTGAAGCAGAAGGAAAAATCAGTAAGTCACTTCTTTTAGGATGTGCCCTTGCCGAAGCAACAGCTATTTACGGATTCGTAATTGCCCTATTAATCATTCTTCTTTTAAAATAATAAAAGCAGAAAGGTAGGAAAAGCGTATGCTTAAATTAGATATATGGAACATTGTTTGGACAATAGTTAATATCTTAGTTCTTTATGCTATATTTAGAAAATTTCTTTTTCAGCCTGTGTTAAAAGTTATACAGGACAGAGAAAACATAATAAAAAATCAAATTGATAATGCACAAAAAGTTACAGATGATGCAAATCAGTTGAAAGCGGATTATGAAAAGAAGCTTGAAGTAGCTAAGGATGAAGCCGATAAGATTATTGTTGAAGCTAGACAGCGTTCTGAAAAAGAAAGAGCCAAGGCTATTGAAGCAACAAAGCAGGAAACTCAGGATATGATGGAAAGAGCCAGAGGCAACATTGAAAGAGAGCAGGAAAATGCAAGAAAAGCTGTTCAGGCAGATATTGCCAGATTAGCAATTGCAGCAGCAGAAAAAATCGTAAAAACAGGTGATAGAAGTGACAATACAAGCAGTAAATAATGCGAAAGTATTATATGGCTTAAACTTGGATAGAAGTGAAGTTGAAAGTGTAGAGAAGATTTTTTCTCTTACACCACTTCTACAGGAAACAATTAACAATCCTACAATTCCAAAGGAAGTTAAAGTCAATATAATAGGAAAAGTATTTTCAAGTGAGAATATTTCAGAAAAGCTTATTAGATTTTTGCAGGTAATGTGTAAGAACAATCAGGCAGATGACATGAAAGCCATTTTTGAACAGTATTACTTATATTACGACCAGATGAATAAAATAATTCATGCAAAACTGATTTGTACTTCATCATTTACAGATGCAGAAAAACAAGAAGCTGACAACATATTAAAAGAAAAATATGCAGATTACAAGGTTATTCTGACACAGGAAATTGACGACACGTTATTAGGTGGCTATGTACTTAGAATTGGAAACCATGAGTACGATAAAAGTTATAAAGAACGTTTAAGACAATTGCAGGAGAAGATAACCGGGAGGTGAAACAAGTGAGTGCAATTAGTGCAGAAAATATAATTTCCATTATACAAAGTGAAATTGAAAACTTTGAATGGAAAGAAAGCGATAGAGAAACCGGAAAAGTTATATGGGTTGGTGATGGTATCGCCACTATTTACGGAATTGAACATGCCATGTATGGAGAAATCGTAGTTTTCGAAAATGGTACAAAAGGTATGGTTCAGGATATCCGTCAAAATGAAATAGGATGTATTTTATTTGGTAGAGATACAGGTATTAAGGAAGGCACAAAAGTTGTAAGAACTAAGAAGAAAGCCGGAGTTCCTGTAGGTAAAGGATTTATCGGAAGAGTAGTAAATGCTTTAGGTGAACCAATTGACGGAAAAGGAAATATTGAAGAAGAAGGATATTTACCAGTTGAACAGGATGCTCCCGGTATCGTAGACAGAAAATCCGTTGATACACCAATGGAAACAGGTATTTTGTCAATTGACTCAATGTTCCCAATTGGACGTGGACAAAGAGAATTAATTATCGGTGACAGACAGACAGGTAAAACATCTATAGCAACTGATACAATTATTAACCAGAGAGGTAAAGATGTTATTTGTATCTACGTTGCAATCGGACAGAAAGCATCAACAGTTGCAAAGATTGTATCAACTTTGCAGGAACATAAAGCAATGGATTACTCAATAGTAATGTCAGCTACAGCCAGTGATGCAGCATCATTACAGTATATTGCACCATACGCAGGTACATCAATGGCAGAATTCTTTATGCATCAGGGAAAAGATGTTTTAATTGTATATGATGATTTGTCAAAACACGCCGTAGCATACAGAGCTATTTCATTATTATTAGAAAGATCACCTGGACGTGAAGCTTATCCTGGTGACGTATTCTATTTACATTCAAGATTATTGGAACGTTCAAGCAAATTAAGTGATGAATTAGGCGGTGGTTCAATTACAGCCCTTCCTATTATTGAAACACAGGCAGGCGACGTTTCAGCATACATTCCAACAAACGTAATTTCAATTACAGACGGTCAGATATTCCTTGAAAGTAACTTATTTAATTCAGGTATGAGACCAGCCGTAAACGTTGGACTTTCTGTATCCCGTGTAGGTGGTGCAGCACAGACAAAAGCCATGAAGAAGGCAGCAGGTAGTGTAAGAATTGACCTTGCACAGTACAGAGAAATGGAAGTATTCACACAGTTTTCTTCAGACTTGGATGACAACACAAAGAAACAGTTAAATCATGGTAAAGCATTAATGGAACTTTTAAAACAGAAGTTATGCCATCCATATTCATTACATGAACAGGTTATGATTCTTACAATGGCAAATAAGGGAATATTCGATGAAGTTCCAACTAAAGAAGTAAGAGATTGTTGTAGAGAAGTTTTAAATTATATAGATTTAAAACATGGTGAAATTGCAGAAAAGATTGAAACTGAAAAAGTTCTTACAGAAGAAATTTCAAAGGCAATAATTGATGCAGCACATGAATTTATGGAAACAAAGAATTAAAATTAAGCAGGAGCGAATAATATGGCAAATGCAAAAGAAATTCAGGAAAGAATGAGTAGTATTAATGATACATTGAAAATTACAAATGCAATGTATATGATATCCTCATCAAAATTAAAAAAGTCCAAAAAGATGTTGCAGGATACAGAGCCTTATTTCTATGAATTGCAGACACAGATGAGCAGAATTTTAAGACATGTACCTGACATTGAAAGCAAATATTTTGAAAAATCAAGAGATGAGAAAAAAGACCCAAAGGTAGGTTACATAGTAATTACCGCAGATAAAGGTCTTGCAGGTTCTTATAACCACAATATTTTAAAAATTGCGGAAGAAGAAATTAAAGCTCACAAAGATAATAAATTGTTTGTTTTAGGTGAAGTTGGACGACATTATTTTGAAAAAAGAGGAGTACACATAGATAAACAATTTCATTACACAATACAAAATCCAACATTAAACAGAGCTAGAAATATTACAGAAGAATTGTTGGAATTGTATATAAACAATGAGTTAGATGAAATTCATATTATATATACAAAAATGATTAATCCAATTAAGGAAGAAGCAGAAATAAAGCAGTTGTTACCACTTTATAAAACAGATTTTCAGATGAAAATTCCTGCAGACATTCCATTGGAACAGGTAACATTCAGACCATCACCTGAAGAGGTAATGAACAAGATTGTACCTGCCTACATTGAAGGCTTTGTTTACGGTGCTTTAGTAGAAAGTTATTCCTGTGAACAAAATGCAAGAATGATGGCAATGGAAGCGGCAACAAAAAGTGCAAAAGACATGCTTCAGGAGTTAAGCGTGCTTTACAACCGCGCAAGACAGGCAGCAATTACTCAGGAAATTACCGAGGTAATCGCTGGAGCCAAGTCACAGAAAAATAAGAAGTAATGGAGGAACAGTTCAAATGAAAACAGGTAAAATAGTACAGGTTTTAGGTCCTGTTGTAGACGTTGCATTTGAAAATGGTGAACTTCCCGCAATTAAAGATGCACTTGAAGTACAAAATGGTGATAAAAAGTGCGTAATGGAAGTTGCACAGCATATTGGAAACGATGTTGTTCGTTGCGTTATGCTTGCGTCAAGTGAGGGACTTTCAAGAGACATGGAAGTTGTTGCTACAGGAAGTGGCATAAAAACTCCGGTAGGAAAAGAAACATTAGGACGTTTATTTAACGTTTTAGGTGAAGCAATAGATGGTGGCAAAGCATTAGATGATGCAGACAAATGGGAAATCCACAGAGAAGCACCAAGCTTTGACCAGCAGAACCCGGCCCAGGAAATATTGGAAACAGGTATTAAGGTAATCGACCTTTTAGCACCATACGCTAAAGGTGGTAAAATCGGTTTGTTCGGTGGTGCCGGCGTTGGTAAAACTGTATTAATTCAGGAACTTATCAGCAACGTTGCAACTGAGCATGGTGGATATTCAATATTTACAGGTGTAGGTGAAAGATCAAGAGAAGGTAATGACTTATGGACTGAAATGAAAGAATCAGGTGTTCTTGAAAAAACAGCCCTAGTGTTTGGACAGATGAACGAGCCACCTGGAGCACGTATGCGTGTTGCTGAAACAGGACTTACAATGGCAGAATATTTCAGAGATGTAGAACATCAGAACGTATTGTTATTCATTGATAATATTTTCAGATTTACACAGGCAGGTTCTGAAGTATCAGCCCTTTTAGGACGTATGCCATCAGCCGTAGGTTATCAGCCAACACTTGCAAATGAAATGGGTGAACTTCAGGAAAGAATCGCATCTACAAAGAACGGTTCAATTACATCAGTTCAGGCTGTATATGTACCAGCCGATGACTTAACTGACCCGGCTCCGGCAACAACATTTGCTCACTTGGATGCCACAACAGTATTATCAAGAAAGATTGTTGAACAGGGTATTTATCCTGCTGTAGATCCTCTAGAATCATCATCACGTATCCTTGAGGAAGACATTGTTGGTAAAGAGCATTATGAAGTAGCACGTAAGGTTCAGGAAATTCTTCAGAAGTACAAAGAATTGCAGGATATTATCGCAATTCTTGGTATGGAAGAATTATCAGAAGAAGATAAGACACTTGTATACAGAGCAAGAAAAATTCAGAAATTCTTATCACAGCCATTCCATGTAGCTGAGAACTTTACAGGTGTAAAGGGTGAATATGTTCCACTTAGCGAAACTATAAAAGGTTTCAAGGCTATTATTTCAGGTGAAATGGATGAATATCCTGAAAATGCATTCTTTAATGTAGGAACAATTGACGATGTTATTAAAAAAGCAAGCAAGATGAATGAATAAAATCATGTATTGCAAGGATTGGAGTAATATATGGCGACTAATACATTTTATCTAAGAATAGCGTCTGCTAAGAAGATTTTCTTTTCAGGAAGATGTGTTTCAATTATAGTACCTGTTGCAGATGGGCAGGAAGAAATTCTTGCACACCATGAAAACATGGTCAATGCAGTAGAAAATGGTGAATTGAAATTTAAACCTGAGGGCGCAGACAAATACACAACAGTAGTTGTAGGGACAGGATTTGCTCAGATAATCAACAACCGAGTAACTGTTTTAGTAGAAACAGCCGAGTTGCCTGAGGAAATCGACAAAGCCAGAGCTTTAGAGGCAAAAGAAAGAGCCGAAGAACAATTGCGACAAAAGCAAAGTATGCGTGAATATCATCATTCAAGAGCATCTCTTGCAAGAGCAATGGTTCGACTGAAGGCTACAAGTGGAAAATAAAGAAGAAAAAGAGCAGTAGTATTTGTAATGAGGTACTATTGCTTTTTTTGGCTCTTTGTCAAGCTTGGGGGAGAAAATAACTTACATAAAATCCTGTGTGATTTTTAAAACTAATTTTAAAAAGTTTGAATAAATTGAAAAAAAATAAAAAATGTTGCATAAAGTCAGTTTACGGTATATAGTAAAAATGTGGTATAAAGAAACTAAAAGAAAAAACAAGAAATAAATATAAAGTTCTCTTGCATACTTCACAAGAGGACTTTTTTTGTTAGGAGGTAATTTTATGAAACACAAAATATGTAAAATTGTAGGAGCTTTACTAATGGCGACAGTGTTGTTTTCATTTGCAAACAATGTAGGGGCAAGTGAAACAAAAGTAAATTTTAAAGACGCATACTTGCTATTTTCAATTTGGGAAGGACAAGGTGATGCAACCATTGAAATAGGAGAGGATTTCTTAACTAAAGATAGAAATCTTGTTAATTATAATGAATTTGAAGATATCCTATTAGATGGAAAAAGCTTAAACAAAGAGAATTATGATATAACATCAGAAAATGAAAAAAATGAAATAGTTAAGGTTTCATTGAAAGAAAAGTATCTGAAGTTATTAAAAGATGGAGCTTATAATTTTGATATTGTTTTTGAAAAGGTTGTTGTGCCAACAAGATTATATGTGGTAAATAACAAAACGCAAATAAAGGACTTGTATTTTGATTTTAGTAAGCCTGAAAAAAATGGTGAAATTGTAGCCCAAATTGATACAACAGTTTTAGGGACAAACGTTGATATGAATCTGTTCAAAAATATTTTGAACAATGGAAAAATCATTAATACAAAAGATTATAAAATAGTTCAGAAAGGAAAAATCATAACTGTTAAATTTAGCAAAGCTTATGCAAACAAAATACCAGTGGGAACAACATATTACTATGCTGATTTTTATAATCTTCAAATTGGTTTAAAGGTAACTAAAGGACCTAAAAAAGTAACAGGTTTTAAAGCTACTAGAAAAAAATCAGGTATGAAGATTAGTTGGAAGAAACAGAAAAATGTTACCGGTTATGTAATAAAGATTAGCAAAGATAAAAAGTTCAAGAAGAATGTAAAAACAATAAAAGTAAATGGCAAACAGAAAAGTAAGCTTATTAAAAAGATAAAAAAAGGAAAGTGTTTTCTGAAAATAAAATCTTATGTTGAAATAGGTGGAAAAAAATATTACAGTGAATGGTCAAAAAGTATAAGAAAGTAAATATATATGTAGCGAAAAAAGGTAATTATTGAAATAAAAATAATTACCTTTTTTTGTGCAATCTGACGTAGTTTTTTACCTATGATTATGTTATGGTATTTTATTATGAAAATAGTAAAAAGTGGCAAATAGGAGAGTTGAATGAGAACAGTTCTAAAGATTTTTAAAAGAGATTTTCGCAGGGCGTTTAGCAACAGAGCGGCGGCTCTTATTATGGTGGGAGTTAGTCTTCTTCCTTCATTATATGCCTGGTTCAATATTGCAGCTAACATAGATCCCTATGCAAATACTCAGGGCGTAAAAGTTGCAATAGCAAATTGTGATGTGGGAAAAGAAACAGAGCCTCTGTCAATAAATGCGGGAGAAAATATTGTAGAGAGTCTAAAGAAAAATGACAAGCTGGGTTGGACTTTTGTAAGTGAAAGTCAGGCAAAGGAAGGGGTGAAATCCGGAAAATATTATGCGGCAATAGTAATTCCGAAAGATTTCAGTGAATCCCTACTTAGTATTTTGTCCGGCAAGCTTAAACAGCCGGAGCTGGATTATTATCTAAATGAAAAGAAAAATGCAATTGCACCAAAGATTACAGATTCAGGCGCTACAACAATACAGCAACAGATAAATGACACTTTTTCGTCAACAGCTTCAGAAGCAATATCAAAAATGGTAAGTGAGGCGGCGAAAAAGATAAAGGGTGATGTTGATGATACAAACGAAACAATCATTAATGACATTTCTTTAGTTCATAAAAATATTGAAGAATATAATAAGGTTCTTAGGAATTTTAAGAAAACAGCAAAGAGTTCGGAAAAAATAATTGATGATACAATCGATATTTTAAATGAAGTTAATAAGGTGGCTGATTCTACAGCAGATTCTGTTGCAGGTGTATCTTCACAAATTACAAATTCAAGAGAAAAGCTAAGAACTTTTAACGGCAAATTTTCAAATAAACTACAGAATATAGATAGTGATTTTAATGATATTGCAATAGCAACTTCCACAAAATTAACAAATTTTGAAAACAAAGGTACAAGTGCAAAAGAAGAGTTGGAGATAGGAATTGACCAGGTTAATTCTTTGGTTAAAAGAAATTCAAAAATATTAGAGGAGCTTGCACAGCTTAACCGTAAGCTTGGAAATGACAGTGCCACAACAAAAATCGAAAAGCAGATTAGTGAAATTAATGACATAGATACAGCTTTAGGAAAAATACAATCATCCCTAAACAGCGGTAATTCTACACTTGATAAGACTATAGCTAAGTCAAAATCCACAAGAGAACAAATTGGTTCAGTGGCTAAAAATGGTAAGAAATCCTTAGATGGTTACCAAAGTGATTTTCAGAAGAAAACATTGCCTAATGTATACGCATCTTTGGATGGCATGGTTACCATTAACGGCAATTTAAGCTCAACTCTGAAAGGGATAAAACCAACAGTCAAAGAAGCAAAGAAAATATTAAAACAGTTTGGTAAAAGTCTCAACAACATTTCAACAACAATGGATAATGCAAAAGAAACATTAGCAAAAGTTGATGAAAAGTTAGAAGGAATTGTAACAGACCTTCAGGCAATTAGTAGTACGGGAACATACGAAGAGTTAATTTCATTAAAGGGAATTGACACTGAAAAAATATCAGATTTTATGGCATCGCCTGTTGATATGGAATCAGAAGTGCTATATGAAGTAAAAAATTATGGCTCTGGCATGACACCATTTTACACAAACCTTGCTTTGTGGGTAGGTGGTTTGATTTTAGTTTCTATTTTAAAACAGGAAGTTGACAGAGAAGGAATAAAAGAAAAATTCTCAGCAACACAGGGCTATTTCGGAAGATGGCTTTTGTATGTGTGCACAGCCGTTGTGCAGGGATTCATAGTGTGCGTTGGAGATTTAGTAATACTTAGAACACAGTGCGTACATCCTTTTGTATTTATTTTAACAGGTATGTTTTTATCATTCGTTTATGTAAATATTATTTTTGCACTGGCAATAACATTTAAACACATAGGAAAAGCGGTTGCGGTATTACTTGTTATTTTGCAGATACCAGGTTCGTCAGGAACATATCCTATTGAAATGATGCCGGAATTTTTTAGGAAGCTACATCCGTTAATGCCATTTACATACGGCATTAATGCTATGCGTGAGTGTGTGGCAGGCTATTACGGTCATATTTATTTGGAAAACATGATAGCGTTGGTTGTATTTATAATTTTAGCATTATTTGTAGGTTTGGCAATTAGACCATTGATTCTTAATTTAAACAATATGTTTGATAAAGAGTTGGCAAAAACAGATTTGATGTTATGTGAAACTGCAACAGCCACAAATAAAAACAAACAACTTCAAATGATAGCGAGAGCAATTTTGCAGGATGAATATGGAAGAAAGCAATTCCTTGAAAAGTCTGCTAAGTTTGAAAAGAATTATCAGAAAAAAATTAAAATTGGATTTATTAATATAATTATAATTCCTTTAGTATTTTTAATATTAATGTTTAGTTTGGAATCTAAACTGGTATTTTTAATATTGTGGATTTTATCAATAATAATTCTTGCTGTTTACTTGATTTGTGTGGAATATATCCACAACAAAATACAAAAACAAATTAAGGTAAGTGGATTCACTTCAGAAGATTTTGTAAAAGTATTAAAGGAGGAGAAGGACACATGAAGAATATTTTAAGAATTTTCAAAAAAGATGTCATTCGCATCCATAAAAATGTAATAGCCCTTATTGTAATCATGGGTATTACGATTGTACCTTGCCTGTACGCATGGTTTAACATTGCAGGAAGTTGGGATCCATACAGCAATACAGGGAATCTTAAAGTTGCTGTGGCAAGTGTAGATGATGGCTATGAGGGAACATTGATTCCTATTAAACTAAATGTGGGTAATCAGGTTTTGTCTGCATTAAGGGAAAACACACAAATGGACTGGGTTTTTACATCAAAGAAGAAAGCAGTTGATGGTGTAAAATCCGGAAAATATTATGCGGCAATTGTAATACCTGAGAACTTTAGTAACAGAATGATGAGCATTTTTTCGAAAAATGTAAAGAAGCCAAACATTATATATTATTCAAATGCTAAGGAAAATGCCATTGCACCAAAGGTTACTGACAAGGGAGCTTCAGCAATTCAAAAGCAGGTAAATCAGGTATTTATTGAGACAGTGTCTGATACAGCATTAACAGCTCTTCAAAGCGTATCAAATCTTGCTCAGGCAGGAGATGCAGACGACATTGTCAATAATTTGTGGAACAATCTGGATAAAATCGCAGATGACCTTGAAGCCACGCAGAGTACGTTGGAAACTTTTGGCAACATGGCTGATGCTTCACAAAGCATGTTAAGTACAACTACAGACTTTTTTAAGGACACAAAAAGCAATACAAAAAGCAGTGAAAAAGAATTTAATGGAATTAAAAAACAGTTCAGTGGGATAAAAGATACATTAACTGCTACAACAGATGCTATTAATAGTGCACTTTCCTCGGGAAAGAAATTTTACGGAGAAATGAGTGATGTTATTGAAGATGCACTAAGCAGTCAAAGTCAAAACACTACAGATGTTAAGACCACACTTAACAAGGCATCTTCAAGAGTTAATTCAATGATAAGTGACTACTCCAAGTTGAAGTCTTCATTAGAATCAATTGAAAGGCGTCACCCTGAGCTGAGCAAGTACACCCAGTCTTTAATTTCAAAAATAGATGCATCATTGGAAACACAGGCAAAGTTAAATGATAAATTAGAAGAAGCTGAAAAAAATTTAAAAACCGGGAAGAATCGGTTGAACAAGGATAAGGCAGAAATTTTGAAATTAGTTGATAAAAGTAAAACTTCAGTGTCATCAGTGAAAACAGATTACTCAAAAGACGTGGAAGATGCTTTGAAGAAAATTTCAAATTCAGCAGGTAATGTTGAAAATGACATATCAGGTCTTTTAACAAAAATTGATAACAGTGCAAAAGGAATTTACAAGCTATCAGATTCTGTTGATTCAGACTTGTCGCAGATAAAGAAAACATTATCCGACTCAGGTAAACTTTTATCAAAAGCAGCCAAGAAAATCAGAAAAACAACAGGCAAGTTGAAAAATGCAAAAGATGGCGACAATTCAGATTTGAAATCACTAATCATGGGTAACAAAGAAGATTTAACTTCATTTTTGGCAACACCTGTACAGTTAAAAACAACTAAGTTGTATCCAATAGATAACTATGGTTCTTCAATGGCACCATTTTACTCAACCTTATCAATATGGATAGGCGGAATTGTATTGGTAGCAATGTTAAAAGTAAATATTTCTGAAAAAATGAAAAAATCTCTTAGAAACTTACAAAATTATCAGGCATACTTTGGAAGATACATTATTTTCTTAATTGTTGGTTTAATGCAAAGCACATTAATTGCTTTAGGCGATTTATATTATTTAGGAATACAGTGTGAACATCCATTTTTATTTGTGTTTGCATGCTGGTTCTCAAGTATTGTTTATGTAAATATTATTTACACATTGACAGTATCTTTTGGCGACATAGGAAAAGCCATAAGCGTTATCCTACTTGTTGTTCAGGTAGCAGGCGCAGGCGGCACCTTCCCAATTGAAGTAGCACCGGGCTTCTTCAGGGCAGTATATCCATTACTTCCATTTACACACAGCATGGCAGCTTTAAGAGAAGCGGTTGGAGGTATGTACGAAATGGTATATTGGATTGAACTTGGAAAGCTTGGAATATTCCTTGTGATTTCTTTATTTGTAGGTTTGGTTTTACGAAGACCAATAATAAAGATGAATGACGCATTCACTGAAAAGCTGGAAGAGACAAAGATAATGTAGTGCTGAAAAACTGGAAAAATCAAAGAAAATGTAAGACTAAAAGCTGAAAGAGTCGAAGATGTGCAAAGGCTAAAAAGTTGGACAGTCAAAAATCAGTAATAAGTAAATAGAAGGTAAAAGATTGAAACCGGTAATAAACAAATAGAAAGTAAAAGATTGAAATCGGTAATAAACAAATAGAATAAATTGTGATATACTTTTAGAGTTGGTGCTAATAGCATCAGCAATGAGTATAATACATTTACAAGACAGAAATAAATATTCATTGAAGAAAGCGTTTGATATCTATAGAATTATAAGCTTCAGGATATAATATTTAACGCGTTGTGTTTATTTTGGGATAGTAATTTAGTATGGTAAATGTGGCATGTACTTATTAGGAGATTAGGTAAATATATAAACGAAGGAGACTGAAAATGAAAACAAGAATTGGTATTTTAGGTTATGGTAACCTTGGAAGAGGTGTTGAGTGTGCTGTAAAAGAAGCCACTGACATGGAATTAGTTGCAGTTTTTACAAGAAGAGATCCTAAGGATGTAACAATCCTTACAGAAAATGTTCCTGTATGTAACGTTAAAGACGTAGAAGATTGGAAAGAAAAAATTGATGTTATGATTTTATGTGGAGGTAGTGCTACAGATCTTCCTGTTCAGACACCACAGTTCGCATCAATGTTTAATGTAATTGATAGTTTTGATACACATGCAAGAATTCCTGAGCATTTCGCAGCAGTTGACAAGGCTGCAAAAGAAGCAGGAAAAGTTGCAGTTATTTCAGTAGGTTGGGATCCTGGAATGTTCTCACTTAACAGAGTATATGCAAATGCAATTCTTCCAGATGGAAAAGATTACACATTCTGGGGTAAGGGCGTAAGCCAGGGACATTCAGATGCTATTCGTAGAATCAAAGGTGTTAAGAATGCTAAACAGTACACAATCCCAGTTGAAAGTGCATTAGAAAGAGTTAGATCAGGAGAAAATCCAGACCTTACAACAAGAGAAAAACATGAGAGAGAATGTTTTGTTGTATTAGAAGAAGGTGCTGACGCAGCAGCTGTAGAAAAAGAAATCAAAGAAATGCCAAACTATTTCTCAGATTACAATACAACAGTTCATTTCATTTCTGAAGAAGAATTAGAAAAGAACCACAGCGGTATGGCTCATGGTGGTTTTGTAATCCGTTCAGGAAAGACAGGAATGAACAAGGAACATAATCACATTATCGAATATAGCTTAAAGTTAGATTCAAATCCAGAATTTACAACAAGCGTTTTAATCGCATACGCAAGAGCAGCTAAACGTCTTTATGACGAAGGTCAGAAAGGTTGTAAGACAGTATTAGATATTGCACCAGCATACCTTTGCGAAGCAAGCGATGAAGATTTAAGAGCACACTTATTGTAAGAAGTAAGGCGTGTTTGTGGCTACTGCCACACATTTATAGAAATTGAAAAATTAGAAAAGAGAAAAAGGGCATCCCAAAAGGCAAGTAAGAAGCTAAAGGGGATGCCCTTTTTAGTAAAATTCCACCCCTATGAGAAGAGAAACAAGCAAAGGGGTGAAAATCCTGGAAAGTAGTAAAGCAAGAAAAAGAAAGCAAGTCAAAATTCCACCCCTATGAGCA
>NZ_QUDZ01000008.1:0-117299 GCF_003477765.1 Eubacterium sp. AF34-35BH | reverse complement strand
CCCTGGCTACCATAACCGATGATTGCAATCTTCTTTCCATCTAATAATGATAAATTGCAATCTTCCTGATAAAAAATTCTTGCTTCTGACATAATAATAAAACCTCCTATTTATCTTTGTCTATGTTGGTATTATATTCCTTTAGTTGTCTTATGTCAATAACGTTGTCTGCTCTCTTTAAAATTTCCCCAATTTATTTATTTATTTATTGTCTAATCCCAAACGCTCTATTGCATGAATAATATGAACCTTCATTGCGTTTTTTGCACCCTCAGGATTTCTGTTTTTCATAAAATCTGTTATTAATTTATGATCAGACAAAATTTCTTCCATTTCCAAATTTTCATGTTCATAAATATAAACACCTTTTTGGATTGACTGTTGTAAGACAGGCTCCAGTTGATTTATAAATTCATTATGTGTAGCTTTTGCTATGGAGCAATGGAATGCCTTTTCTTCTTCTTCATAATCGATGCCTTTTCTAATAAGCTTTTCAATTTTTTCAGAAATAGACAGTATTCTTTCAATCTCTTTTTCTGTTGCTCTTAATGTTGCATAATATGCTACTTCAGGTTCGAAAATCAAACGCATTTCATATAAATCATTTAAACCTACCTTCGCTGTTGAACCTACTTCCAAGCCTTTAAATGTATATTGCTTAAAATCTTCTTTAACAAATGTTCCTTTTCCTCTTTTTATTTCTAAAACATTTGCTGTTACTAAAATTCTAATGGCTTCCCTTAATGTGATTCTGCTTACGCCTAACTGCTCAGATAATTCCATTTCATTTGGCAACTTATCACCTGGATTATATTTCTTTTCTACTGTTATCATAGACAAAATCACATCAGCAATGTCATCTGATAGTCTTTTGCTCTTTGCCATTTATATCACCTCTAATATGTTGCTTTTAAAGTCGATTATAGCACACTGTTTTAACTTTGGCTAATAAAAAAGTATCAGTCGTCTATTTTAAACGAATTTTCCATCTAAAATATCTGACTGACACTTTTATTATTTACTGTGAATTATTTAGCTATGATTTCCTTTCAATCCTTCAGTTTAACTAAACTATAACCTGTTATTGAATTGGTAATCAAGCACTGAATATATATTTTTTATTATTCACAATTTATTATTTAACTCTAATTTTCTTACTATACTTACCGTAGTAATACTTCTTACCAACTTTCTTGTAAGCACGAACTCTTATATAACCCTTAGGCATTTTCTTTGTTCTCTTAACTGTTACTTTTAATTTCTTTGTTTTCTTTGTAACAGTATTCTTCTTCTTGAAGTTACTCTTTGTTGAGTATGAAACTTCATAACCTGTTGCCCCAAGAACCTTTGATAGCTTTAATGTAGCTTTTTTCTTAGTAATTTTTTTCTTTGCTACTTTTGCTTTAGCTGGTCTGATCTTTAATGTAAATGTTGTAGACTCTCTGTATGCATTTATACCTGTAATAGTAATTTTTCCATTACCAATATTTTTGTTGTTAGTGTATTTAACAGTATAATCAACACCGTTTCTTAACTTCAAGCCATCAACAGTTACTACAACCTTAGGAGTAATATTCTTTCCTGTGTAAGTTTTTGTATAAACTCTTTGCATATTTGAATCATAATCAAAATCTCCTGAAATCTGAATATGGTTCTCATAGATTCCTTTTCTTGCTTTTTCATAAGTTTTATCTAACTGTGCTTTTCCATTTACATAAGATAAAACCTTACACATGTTACCACTTCCATAAACTCCGTAGCCTGCTTTGTTAATAGCGTAATCAATACCGCCATTACCGACTAAACTATATGTACAAACATTTGTAAATTTAACATTTGCAGTATTTGGACATTCAACAGCTGACTTCAAGTAACACTGTGCTTTCTGATAACATGAGTAAATACCAATACCATAGCCTTCATGGCTTGTTACATTGCTATTTACCTTGTAATCTGCATATCCGTATGTACCAGGTGCATTCCATACACTCTGGCTTGTAATATCGTATGGTAATTCACTTTGATACATATAACATTTTCCGCCGTTACCATTCCATACAGTCTGGTATTTCTGGAAATGCTCAACCATTAATCCATAAGTTGTAATGTTATCACCATTGAAGATTACACCTGTATCTGCAGTATTCTTGTCCCACGCTACGCCTGTACCATGGTCAGCTCTCCAAATCCAGAAGTTATCACCGATAACATTATTGCTGTTAATTACAACACAATTTGTTGTTTTACCTGGTGTGCTGTCAGCTCCACCAACTCTATAGAAAGTATCAATTAAGCAAATTGGATTATCAGAATTATCATTAGTATTCTTTTCTGTACCAACTGTTAATAAAGTACTTGATTTATTTCTTCCTGCATCAAATAAAACACCTGCAACCTTAACGCCTTTAACGTCAGCAATAGTCATACACTGATTTCCTTTAGTTGGTTTGAGAGTTGCATAACCAAGACCTAATACAACTGTATTTTCATTTGTAATTGTAATAGGTTCACTGATTTCATAAATACCAGGTGTTAAAATTAAATTCTTTCCGTCTTTAATTTCAGCATTAATTTTTGCTGCTGTATCACCAGGTTTTGCAACATAAAATTTATCTAAGCTAATTGTTTCACCTTTGATTTCATCTCCATCCCATGAAACACCTGTTGCATCCTTGCGTAACTCAGGAACAAATACTCTATATTCACCGTTTTTGTCAACAGTTAAGAATGGTTTTTCCTGAACTTCCGGAGTCTTTGTAACTTTTGTGTAAGCTAAATATGGCCATTCACCATCAGGACCGTTTTTAACTTCTGCGTTTGTACCAAGTAATGGCTTAACTTCACAACCAACGAAAACATAGTTCCAAACGCTTCCATCCCACTTGTTCATTTCAACGTTTCTTGATAACCATTGCTGCTGTGATCCACCTGCTACACCAGCTTCTGCAACTACATCTTTTCCTGTTTTACGGTCTTTATATGTGTACTTTCTACCTGCGATTTTTGAATCTGCAAGAAAACCACCACTGGCATATCCACCTTCATGATGTAAGTTTAAATTGCCTTTAATATTCATTCTTCTCATTGATGTTGCCTGAGAAACAGCCCACATTGTTGTCTGATTTGTAGTTGTTAAGTTTTCAACAGATCTCCAGAAATTACATAAAGCATTGTAATTAACTGAACCATCATATTTCTTGCCCTTCATCCATTCAGCTTTACATGTAATGTTGCCTAAAGTTGTATCTTTGGGTGATATTCCCATACCTGCAACCTGTGTGTAAAAACCTACATTAACATTAAGATTGTCGCTGTATGTTCCAGGTGCAAACATCATTGCATATCTGTCAGAGATAAACTGACCTGCCTCTGTTGTCTTATAAACGTTATCAATATATTTTTGAACTTCTGTTGTATTATCAGTGTCCTCAAATATTGCTGTGTTATATCCAAACGTCTCAATTTCATAAGATGTTGGATTAGACAAAGTATATTCTTTTCCATCTTTTACAAATGAAACCTTGTAATATTCACCATTATAATCTTTGTCATTGTAACTTGAATCAGAAGATGTTCCTACTTTTTCATATTTGGCAAATCTACTGCTTGCCTTGTAAATATTATAAGAACCACCATCTAATTTGTTCCATGTAATTGTACATGAACCGTCATCATTTTTTGCAAATTTCAAATTTGAAATAGTTGTAACATTAGTTGCTCCGCTAACCGGCATAACCGTTACACTTGTTAATACTAATGCCATAACTAAAACAAACGAAATTACATTTTTCTTAATTGTGTTCATTCTCTTCGCTCCTTTTTCCAAAATTTAATGTAATTTTATCATAATAGTTTTACTATTCCAAACAAAAAAACGTTTTTAAACAATGTGTACAAATAATGTTTTTTATATTATTAAAAATCACCAAAAATTTTTATCTATTTTCGAAAAAGATCACATATACTCTTTTTAATTTGGATTATTAAAGTTGGTAAAAACGCTAAAGCTAAAATCTTCACTAATTCCATTATATCTAAATTTTCAATCATAAACATTGTCTTTAATGGCGGAATAGTTAAAACTCCCAGTAGTAAAATTACACCTATTGCAAATGCTCCAATAATCCATTTATTTGTTCCTAATTTTATTTTTACAATTGATAAATCACTTCTACAGTTAAACCCATGAAATAATCTTGCCAATGTTAATACTGCAAATGCCATTGTACTTGCCTTTAACGACGAAGTCCTATCCCCCATTAAAAAGCCAGCAAAAGTTACTATAGAAATTAAACAACCATAAAGTAAAAGTTCCTTTGTAAATTTCTGCGTAAAAATTCCCTTTTTAGGATTTCTTGGTTTACTTTTTAATAATGATTCATCTACTTTTTCCATACCAATTGCCAATGCCGGTAGGGAATCTGTCAACAAATTAATAAACAATAAATGAACCGGCTTAAATGGTACATCTAAATTAAGCAATGAACATATTAATACAACAATAATTGCAGCTAAGTTTCCTGACAAAAGGAACAATATTGAATTAATAATATTTCTATAAACACTTCTACCATTAGAAACAGCTTTGATAATTGTGGCAAAGTTATCATCTGCAAGAATCATTGATGATGCATCTTTTGAAACTTCAGTGCCGGTAATTCCCATTGCAATTCCGATATCTGCTTTTTTTAACGCAGGTGCGTCATTTACACCGTCACCTGTCATTGCCACAATATTCCCCTGTCTTTGCCAAGCGTCAACAATTCTGATTTTATTTTCAGGTGATACCCTTGCATATACTGATACTTTTTTGATTTTATCATTTAGTTCTTTGTCATTAATTCTGTCAAGTTCTTCCCCTGTCATAACCAAATCATTTTCATTATAAATACCGATTTTCTCTGCAATGGCTCTTGCTGTTTCTTTATGGTCACCGGTAATCATTATTGGTTGTATGCCGGCTTCTTTTGCATGCTTTACAGCTTCCTTTGATTCTGTTCTTGGTGGATCCATCATTGAAATCAAACCTAAAAATACAAAATCTTCTTCATTCTCAAAACTTAAGTTCTCTTCCTTGTAAATTTCTTTATATCCAAAAGCTAAAACTCTGTAACCATTTTTTGAAAAATTATAATTAGTTTCCATTATATTTTTTATGTCTGAATCTTTTATTTCTCTTACTTCACCATTCAAACTTATACTTTTAATTTTATTAATCAAAACATCTACAGCACCTTTTGTAAAAACAATCTTTTTATTATCAATCTCATACTGAGAACTCATTATTTTTCTTGTAGAGTCAAAAGGATTTTCTTCTTCTCTTAGAAATTTTTTTCTAAGATTTACATAAGTTTCATTTTTTAAAACATTAGCTCTTTCAACCATTTCTAATAAACAGGTTTCTGTTGGATCACCAATATTTTTTTCAGTTGAAATTTCTGAGTCATTGTTAAGTATTGCATTATAAATTAAAAATCTTTCTGTTAAATTATCACAGGAACAATTTTCAGGTTTTAGGATTTTATTATTTACATAAATATCTTCTACTGTCATTTTATTCTGTGTTAAAGTACCTGTTTTATCTGAACAGATAACAGACACGCAACCTAAACTTTCAACAGCTTTTAAATCCTTTATTATTGCATTTTCTTTTGCCATTCTGCTTGTTCCCATTGCCTGAACAATTGTAATAATAGATGTTAGTGCCTCTGGAATCGCTGCTACTGCAAGTGCTACAGCAAACATAAGCGAGTCAAGTAATGCCTGCCCTCTAATTAAACTAAGAAGTAAAACAAAACCACATATTCCCATAATTACAAGTGCTAGTTTTTTGCTAAAATTATCCATGCTTATCTGTAAAGGCGTTTTCTTATTTTTGGTGTCATTCATAAGGGAAGCAATGTTACCAATTTCTGTGTCCATGGCTGTATTTGTGACAATAACTTTTGCCCTACCATAAGTTACCAATGTTCCTGAATACACCATGTTCACTCTATCTGCAAGTGGAGTTTCATCCTGTAAAACTATATCTGCCTTATCCACATTTAAAGATTCGCCTGTAAGAGAACTTTCATTTACCTGTAAAGAATAATTCTCTATTATTCTGCCATCAGCAGGCACCATATCTCCTGCTTCCAATATTAAAATATCACCAGGCACAATCTTTTTTGATGGAATTTCCATTTTCGCACCATTTCTAATTACTTTAGACACAGGTGATGATAATTCTCGTAAGGCATCAAGAGATTTCTCAGCTTTAAAATATTGAACAGTACCTAAAATTGCATTTAAAATTATTACTACCAAAATTACAATAGTGCTTTCCACATTACCCGATGCTAATGAAATAAGCGCCGAAATAATCAGAATAATAACAAGTAAATCTTTAAACTGGTCGAAAAATATTTGAAAAAATGTTTTCTTTTCTGTTTGTTCTAAAATATTTTCTCCGAAAGAGTTTAATTTTTCTTCTGCTTCTTTTGATGTTAGACCATTTAGAGTTCCAAATTGTTCTTTTAGCTGTTGTTTTGTTTTTTTATAATTTTCCATGGGAACCTCCTTGCTAATATTTGCATTTTTCTTTTTTATTTACAATGAATTCCCTTGGAATTCATTGTAAATAAAAAAGAACGAGATTTTTGTGCATCAAAAATAATGCACAAAAAGTCTCGTTCAACTAAATCTTGTTAGTTCTCTGGTCTCCGGTTCAATTATGAACGTACTGACGAAAACCAGAACATGTAAAACATGCAACTACTCCCCTTTTGTTGTAAAGGTTTATAATTTTTGATTATTATATCACACTGCAATCGAAAATACTAGTACAATTTCTAATAAAAATTCCAGACCTAAAATTTTCAGGGGCAAATTTCACAAATTACATGCCCATTCCCATACCAGGGTTAGCTGGCATAGCAGGAACATCTTCTTTTATGTTTGCAACAACGGATTCTGTTGTAAGTAATGTACTTGCCACACTTGTTGCGTTCTGTAAAGCGCTTCTTGTAACCTTAGCAGGATCAAGGATTCCGGCATCAACCATCTTAACGTATTTTCCGTTAAGTGCATCAAAACCTATTCCTGGTTCAGATTCTCTTACTTTATTTACAATAACTGAACCTTCAAGTCCTGCATTCTTTGAAATTGTAAATAATGGCGCTTCAAGAGCCTTAAGAATAATTGAAGCTCCTGTCTTTTCATCACCTTCAAGTGAATCAACTAATTCTGCTACTTTCTTTGAAGCGTGGATATAAGCAGATCCGCCACCTGCAATAATTCCTTCTTCTACAGCTGCTCTTGTTGCGTTTAAAGCATCTTCCATTCTTAACTTGTTTTCCTGCATTTCTGGTTCTGTAGCAGCACCTACTCTTATTACTGCAACACCACCGGCTAATTTTGCAAGTCTTTCCTGTAATTTCTCTTTATCGAAATCCGATGTTGTTTCTTCAAGCTGAGCCTTAATCTGACCAACTCTTCCTTCGATTTCTTCTGATGCTCCAAGGCCATCAACAATAATTGTATTTTCTTTTGTTACCTTAACAGATTTTGCTCTACCTAAATCTTCAATTTTAGTTTCTGCAAGAGATAAACCAAGTTCATCTGAAATAACCTGACCACCTGTTAAAATAGCAATATCTTTTAACATTTCCTTACGTCTGTCACCATATCCAGGTGCCTTAACAGCTACTACATTAAATGTACCACGTAACTTGTTTACGATAAGTGTTGTAAGAGCTTCACCTTCAACATCTTCAGCAATAATTAAAAGTTTTGCACCAGACTGTACAATCTGTTCAAGTACAGGAAGGATTTCCTGAATGTTAGAAATCTTCTTATCTGTAATTAAAATATAAGGATCTTCTAATGTTGCTTCCATCTTTTCCATATCTGTTGCCATGTAAGCTGAAATATATCCTCTGTCAAACTGCATACCTTCAACTAAATCAAGTTCAGTTTTCATTGTCTTTGACTCTTCAATTGTAATAACACCGTCGTTTGAAACTTTTTCCATTGCATCTGCAACCATGTTACCAACTTCTTCGTCACCTGCTGAAATTGCAGCAACCTTTGCAATCTGTTCTTTTCCTGTTACAACACTGCTCATGTCAGCGATTGCTTCAACTGCACAATTTGTAGCTTTCTTCATTCCTTTTCTAAGAATAATTGGGTTAGCACCTGCAGCTAAATTCTTCATACCTGCGTTAATCATTGCCTGTGCTAAAACTGTAGCTGTTGTTGTACCATCACCTGCAACATCATTTGTCTTTGTTGCAACTTCTTTTACAATCTGTGCTCCCATATTTTCAAAAGCATCTTCTAATTCAACTTCTTTTGCAATTGTTACACCATCGTTTGTAATAAGTGGTGCCCCAAATGATTTATCTAAAACTACGTTTCTTCCTTTTGGTCCAAGTGTTACCTTTACTGTATCTGCTAACTGATTTACACCTGCTTCAAGAGCCTTTCTTGCTTCTGCTCCATATTTAATTTCCTTTGCCATAATAAATGCCTCCTATAAAAATTATTCAACTATTGCAAGTATGTCTGACTGTTTTACAATAATGTATTCTTCATCATCTAATTTAACTTCATTGCCTGCATATTTTGAAAAGATAACAACATCCCCAACTTTAACATGCATTGTTACTTCTTTTCCATCAACTAATCCACCGGGACCAACTGCAACAACTTCTGCCTGCTGTGGTTTTTCCTGTGTCTGACTTGTTAAAATAATTCCTGACTTTGTTTTTTCTTCAGGAGTAGACTGTTTTAATACTACTCTGTCTGCTAATGGTACTAATTTCATTTTGTTACCTCCATATGTTATATTCATAGGTTCTAGACCTGCTTTTTTATATTTTGTTAGCACTCTTTAATTATGAGTGCTAATCACTAATACATATATTATCACTTTTCTTATTAAATGCAACCCAAATAATAAAAAATTAACAAAACTGTTACATTTTTATTTTCCTACCTTGTTATCTCTGCCAAAACAGAATAAATATTGTTGGGCATAGCCACCGTATTCTCCGTATTTTTCTCTGGCAAATTCAGCAATCCTTTCCTTAGATGTATCTTCACCATTGAAATAAACTGACTCCATAATTCTTTTTATCCATACATCAATTGGAAAAGCATCTCTGTAGCCAAGTGAGAAAAGCATTACACAATTGGCGACCTTTTCACCAACACCTTTAATTTCTATTAGTTTTTTTCGTGCCTGCTCTTCATTTAAATTCTTAAAAGTTTTCTCACATAAATAGCCACTACTAAGTTTTTCCACTGCATCAGCCAAATATGGTGCCCTGAAACCTGTTTTCATTTCTCTAAATCTTTCTTCCGTTATTGTTCCAAGAACCTTTGGTGATGGGAATGAATAATATTTTTCATTGTTTATAGTACCCAGATAATTTCCATATTTTTCGCTAATTTTTTTTACAAGCTGTTTAATATGGGGGATTTGTTTATTTTGGGAAATAATAAAAGATATAAGCATTTCATGAAACTGTTGATTTAAAATTCTAACGCCATATTTTTCCTTTATTGCAGGTTCCAGTTTTTTGTCATTTCGCAATAAAAAATTTTTAATTTTTCCATAATCACGTTTTAAATCAAAATAATGAATCCAAATATTTTCGACTTCTTCTATAGAATTATTGAAGAAAATCAAATTATCATCTTCCTGTTTTACATGTATTAATTTCTCATAGGCAACAACTACATATTCATTATCATTTTGCTTATAAAATCTAAAACACTGACCACATTCTAAAGTCTGTTCCAAATTAAAATCATTTATTCCCTCTATAATTGTATTATTTTTTTGCTGGTATATTCTCATTTTTTTCTCCTATTGTATTTCATAATAACACTAGCCTAACATTTTTAATTATCAGATTCAATAGAATCATTTGCCAATTAATATATCATGAAAAAAAGCTTATACTAAATATATATTCTTACTTTATTTTATAGCAGTTTCGTATTATAATTAAAGAAAATTTGTAACGACTAATACAAATATATTTAGAATAATAATTGGAGGTTTAGATATGGGATTTTTAAAAAAATTATTTGGAACAGCAGCAGTTACCGGAGCCGCTGTTGGTGGTGCATTATATGTGAAGAAACGCAAGGAAGAAAAAGATATTGACGAAGATATTTTTGAAGATTTTGACGATTCAAAAGCATTTGATGTTGCAACTGATGACAACGGAGATTCTACTAAGGTTATAATTACAATTAACAAACGAAAAGTTAAGAATTTTGCTGATAGTGCAGCAGATAAGATTATTGACACTTCTGAAAAGATTAAGGATACCGTATCTGAAAAGCTTGGAGAAGACAATGTTAATATTATTAAAGATAAAGCTAGTCAGGTAAAGGAAAAAGCTTACGAAGCTGCTGACATTGCAAGTGAAAAGGCAAAAGATTTTCGCGAAATGGCTGTAAGCAAAGTTGGCGAAGATAAAATCGATGCTACAAAAGAAAAGATTAGCAATGTTGCAACTAAAGTAACAGATACAATTAACAATACAATCGACAAGATGACTTCTACTTCTTCATCACATCTCAACGATATTGATGATAATCTTTTTGATGAAGACGATTTGGAAGATGCCTTTACTGATCAGGATGTAACAGAAGACGATTTCGTTACTGAAGATGATGTTACAGTTGACTCAAAAGAACAGGGCGACTTATATGAAGAAGATTCTGATGGCGATGATTTAGATGATGATTTGCTTACAGATGAATTAAATGATCTATAAAACATAATTAGAAAATTTGTTTTTAGATTCACCTGCTTTTTCTTTTTATTTTTGATACTTTTTAAGGTTTCAGACTTTTATATAAAGTTTGGAACCTTTCCTATTACACAAAAAGAAGTCTTTATTGATATACGATTTTTGCTTTCCAAATATCTATCTTAATAAAAACTTCTTTTTAATTTATATTCTTTTTATATTAATCTTAATACCAATTCCATTCTATTTCTTTGGCAACTTAAATGAGCTCTTAAGTGATACAATTCTGTTAAATACAGGATGCTCAGCTGTATAGTCTTTTAAATCTGCACAGAAATATCCCTGTCTTACAAACTGGAATTTATCTTCAGGCTTAACATCTGCAATGTTTGGTTCAACATAACAATCTGTTAATACTGTCTTTGAGTTAGGATTTAAGTTAAGAGTTCCATCTTCATTTAACTTACCTTTTTCTTCATCAACAATGTTTTCATAAAGACGTACTTCTGACTTAACACCATGACGTGCTGAAACCCAATGGATAGTTCCTTTTACTTTTCTACCTGTAAATCCACTGCCACTTCTTGTTTCAGGATCGTAAGTTACATGTATTTCTGTTACCTTACCGTTCTCATCCTTCTTGTAATCCACACATTTAACAAAGTAAGCATTCATTAATCTTACTTCATTACCAGGGAATAATCTAAAATATTTCTTAGGTGGCTCTTCCATAAAATCATCGCGGTCAATATAAATTTCCTTACAGAATGGTACTTTTCTTGTTCCAAGTTCAGGACATTCAACATTATTTGCAACGTCAAACCATTCAACCTGATCTTCAGGATAGTTGTCAATTATAACTTTAATTGGATCTAAAACAGCCATTAATCTTGGTTTCTTAGCTTTTAAATCTTCTCTGATGCAGTATTCTAACATTGCATAGTCAACTGAGCTGTTACTCTTTGAAATACCACATAATTCAACAAACATCTTAATTGATTCAGGTGTAAAACCTCTTCTACGCAAAGCTGCAATAGAAACAAGTCTTGGATCATCCCAACCGTCAACAATTCCATCTTCAACTAACTGTTTAATATATCTCTTACCTGTTACAACATTTGTAACATATAACTTAGCAAACTCAATCTGTCTAGGTGGATTTGGATACTCTAATTCTCTTACTACCCAGTCATATAATGGTCTATGGTCTTCGAATTCCAATGTACAAATTGAATGAGTAACCCCTTCGATTGCATCTTCAATTGGATGAGCAAAATCATACATAGGATAAATGCACCATTTATCTCCTGTGTTATGGTGTGTCATGTGAGCAACCCTATAAATAATAGGATCTCTCATATTAATATTAGGGCTTGCCATGTCAATTTTGGCTCTTAATACTTTTTCACCATCTTTATATACACCGTTCTTCATGTTTTCAAACAGTTCAAGATTCTCTTCGACAGTTCTGTCTCTGTAAGGGCTGTCCTTACCGGGTTCTGTTAAAGTACCTCTGTATTCTCTAATTTCTTCAGGTGACAAATCACAAACATAAGCCTTGCCTTTTTTTATAAGCTTAACTGCAGCTTCATACATTTGTTCAAAATAATTTGACGCAAAAAATAGTCTGTCTTCCCAATCTGCACCTAACCACTTTATATCTTTTAATATTGATTCAACAAACTCTTCCTTCTCTTTTGTAGGGTTTGTGTCATCAAATCTCATATTAAACTTTCCGTTATATTCTTTTGCTAATCCGTAATTTAATAATATTGATTTAGCATGTCCTATATGAAGATATCCATTTGGTTCAGGTGGAAATCTTGTCTGAACATGGTCGAATCTTCCTTCTTCTAAATCTTTGTCAATAATCATTTCAATGAAGTTTCTTGACTCAACTTTTTCATTATTTTCTGTATTAATGTGTTCCTTATCCATTTTTGCCTCCAGTATTATTACTTCATCATATCCATTTAATAAAATATGTAATTAATTAGAATATAATTGTTTTTAACCCATAGTGTAGAAAATTATACACTAAATACAATATGTTTTCAAGAATAAATGGGCTGTGCATAATAAAAAGTTTATCTTCACCTTGTTTACTAATTTAACCGAAATTTGAGAAAATACTCACTCAACAGTTAATTATGTATTCAATGTAAAAATAAACTTTTTATAATTATATATTTAGTGTTCTATCTTGCAACAAATACTTCTACGTATCTAACGCCCCACTGTAATGCAGCTGAATGTGAGCTGAAGAACATATCAATATGATTCCCTCTTACTCCACCACCTACATCTTCAACAGTGTAAGTATGACCGTTAATAACTACCTTTGTTCCCATTGGTAACTTTGATGTATCAGCGGCAATTGTTCTGCCTGCTGTTGCTCTCTTACCTGATGCAGTAATACCATTGCTCTTACCGCAACATGATGAACATGGGCAGTAACCTGTAATTTTAAAAGTACCTAAACTTCTTAATTTTGTTTTCTTCTTTGTTACCTTTTTCTTTGCTTTAAGCTTCTTAGCCTTCTTAGCTTTTAATCTATTAGCCTTAGCTCTCTTTGCTTTAAGTTTTTTAGCCTTTTTAGCTTTCTTCGCCTGTGCTTTAGTAGCTGTCTGTTTGCTAACACCTGTATTTGGTGAAATAATAACCTTTTCTGTTTCCTGTGTATTTAAAAATAGTTTTGTTTCTTGTGTGTTTAAGAAATTTGCAGAAAGTTTTGAGTTTTCATTTAATTCTTTAACAACTTTCCCCTCTTCGTTCTGTGTAATTACTTCAGTATGGTTATTTGCCTGCTTATCACTTTTATTACCTGTTAATGTCGGTGCCTGTATTGCTACAATTGCCAAACTAAATATTATAAGTGCTGTACAAGTAACAACTTTTACTCTGTTCATAATATAACTCCTTTTCTGCGCAATTTGGTTGCGCAAGGAGTATATTACAGCATTTGTTACAGTTTGTCAATAAAATATTACATTTTTATTACAAACTCTTTTCTCTTTTTAACTTTTTTGACGTTTTTTGTACTTTATTTATTACATTTTGTAAATATGGATTTTATAATATATTTTCTAAAATTCTCTGAATAATTGTCTCATAACCACATACAACAACCGTATTTTCATTAATTATTACAAAAGCTGTTTTTCTAAAGTTAAGACCTACTCCCAATTCCATACCAGCTGACATTTCTGCCCTTCTGACAATTTTATCTATTTCCCTTTTATTGTCCTTTTTTAACTTGTTTTTTTCGAATTCAATCATAGGAAAACCACCTCGGTAACCTACAAGTTTCAAATCCTTTAGTTCAAATTCTTTCTTCCACTGTTCAATCTTCTCGTCCATAATTTATCTCCATTATCAATTTTCTTTGCTTTATAATACAACATTTTTATATTTTTTTCACTTTATTTTTTAATCTGCATAGTTTATACCATGGAGGTGAATATGAAACCTATTGCTGTTTTATCCGGTGACAAACGTCAAAAGTATATTTTAAATTACCTTAAAACTCATGGCTATAACGCCTATTTAAAAAGTACAATGGATTTTAATAACGATGATATACTTGTATGTTCTACTCCTTTTTGCAAAAACAAAAAATTCATTAACTGTGACTTTTACTCCAGCTTTCCACTAAGAACATTTTTATCACTTTTAAAACCGAACCAAATTGTTTTTGGTGGAAATATTCCTACAGCCTGTAAAAAAATAACCAGCATCAAATTCGTAGACACACTTCAATTAGATGATATAGTTTGGAAAAATGCTATTTTAACGGCTGAAGGACTAATAATGCATATCATAAAAAATACTGATTTTGCCATTGAGAATTCCGAAATTCTTGTTCTAGGTTACGGTAACTGTGGTACAAATATTGGCAAAAAATTAAATGCCTTAGGTGGCAAAGTCACCTTTTATGACCATACGGAAATTCACTTAATTGGTGCTAGGGCTAATGGTTTTAAAACTGTACAATTAGAGGATTTTGATACACATCTAAATAAATTTGACATAATAATAAATACAGTTCCACAGCCTATACTTTCAGATAAACATTACTCTTTACTTTCAAAAAACACCGTTCTTTTCGATGTTTCTTCTCAGCCTTTTGGGTTTAATAAAGATTTAGCATGTAAAAATCATTTATCTTTAATTACATGCCCTGGCATTCCAGGTGTTACAGCGTCAAAGAATGCCGGGGAATTAATTGCAAAAAGCATTATTTCATATTTAGAAAGGACTGAGATAAATGAGTCATAACTTTGTTGGTAAAAACATTGGTATAGGTATTACCGGTTCTTACTGCACTTACAAAAAAGTTTTTGAAGAACTTAGAAGGCTTGCCGACACTAAAGCCAATATTTTTACAATTTTTTCTGATAACGCTTCAACTACAGACACCCGCTTTGGAAAATCAAAGGATTTTCTTAAACTTGCAAAAGAAATCAGCAATAAAGAACCAATTACAACCATCCCCGCTGCCGAACCAATCGGACCAAAATCAATGCTTGATATACTTGTAATTGCCCCTTGTACCGGTAATACACTATCAAAACTTGCAAACGGTATTAGCGATACACCGGTTTTAATGGCAGCTAAAGCACATCTTAGAAACAACAGACCTTTAGTTATTTTCTTAAGCACTAACGATGCTCTTGGTATGAATTTGAAAAACATAGGAATATTATTAAATACGAAAAATATTTATTTTGTGCCTTTTGGCCAGGATGATTATATAAAGAAACCAAATTCAATGATTGCGCATGTGGACTTAATTGAAGACACAATTGAAAAGGCATTAATTGGACGCCAAATCCAGCCTGTTATCAAAAGTCCACATGTTACTATTTTATAAAAAGGGAGAATTATATGTGCGGTATTGCTGGTTTTTATCAACTAAAGCATAATGTTTTTAAAGACTATTCTTACAAGCTTCTCACAGGTAAGCTAAAAAACATGAGGGACTCCATCAAACATAGAGGTCCTAATGATGATGAAATATTTATGGAAGGTTTTTGCGGTTTGGCTCATACCCGTTTATCCATTCGTGATATTAAAGGTGGTGCCCAGCCTATGACGAGAAAATATAACGGAAAACGTGCAACCATAGCTTATAACGGAGAAATCTATAACACTGATCAATTAAAAAATAAACTGGCTGCTTATGACATTGACTTAAGAACAACTAGCGATACCGAAATAATTCTTTACTGCTATCTTGTATTTGGGCCCAAGATTTTCAAAGAATTAAACGGCATTTTCGCCTTTGCAATATATGAAAACAATAAACTAACCATTGTAAGAGATCATGTTGGTGTTAAGCCATTATTCTATTATTTTGACGGTTCTCAGTTTGTTTTTTCATCAGAAATAAAAGGGATTTTCGCCTATGGTATCACACCCCGTTTAAATAAAAGCAGTTGGTGTGAGATTATCGGTTTAGGTCCGGCTCATACTCCGGGCAATGGTGTTTTTGAAAATATACATGAGGTATTATCAGGACATTATTTAACCATAAATTTAACACCAGATAAAAAGATTATTCTTGAAGATTATTGTTACTGGAAACTTAGAAGCAAAATCCATAAGGATGACTACAATGCCACTGTTATGCATACAAACTTTTTAATAGAAGACAGTATAAAAAATCAAATGGTTTCTGATATACCTATTTGTACTTTTTTGTCAGGTGGCTTGGACTCCAGCTTAGTTTCTTCTATTGTAAGTAAACATCTTGGTGAAAAAAGCCTTGCTACTTACTCATTTGATTTTGTAGACAACAACATTAATTTCAAGGCAAATTCTTTCCAAACAACAAGAGACAGACCTTATGTGGATATTATGAAGGACTATCTTCACAGTAAACACCACTATTTAGAATGTAATAATAAGAATCAGATAGAATGTCTTTTTAAAGCAGTTGATGCCAGAGATATGCCTTGTATGGCTGATGTGGAATCTTCCATGTTATATTTTTGTAATCTTGTTTCCAGAGAATGTAAAGTTACCTTAACCGGTGAATGTGCTGACGAAATATTTGGTGGCTATCCCTGGTTTCACCGTAAAGAAATGCTTGAGCAAAATTCTTTCCCATGGTCATACGATTTGTCTGCACGAACTTTTTTATTTAAAGATGATTTTATAAATGAGCTTAATATTGATGAATATGTGGCAACCGCCTACCAAAATTCAGTAAATGAATGTGAATTTTTAGAAGAAGAAAACGAAACAGAAACTTTAAGACGAAAGGTAACTTGGCTTAATATTAAATGGTTTATGATGACACTTCTTAACCGAATGGACAGATGTAGCATGTATTCAGGTCTTGAGGCAAGAGTTCCTTTTGCTGATTACCGAATACTTGAATATGTATTCAATGTTCCATGGGAATATAAATGTTACAAAAATCAGCCTAAAAGTCTGTTAGTAGAATGTGGAAAAAAATATCTACCTAACGAAATTCTTTACAGGAAAAAAACACCTTACCCTAAAACCTATGATCCTAATTACGAAAAACTCTTAGGGCAAATGGTAATGGAGGAGTTTGATTCTAATTCAGCTCTTCGTGATATTATTGACAAAGAAAAGCTTTCTTCTTTCATTAAAAGTCCAAAGGACTACGGCAAACCTTGGTACGGTCAGTTAATGGCAGGTCCACAGATGCTTGCTTACGTTCTACAAATTGGCTACTGGTTACGAAAATATAGTATGCAGCCGTAATGCATGTTGCCGCGTAACTATTTTCATTTCGTGGGAGCATGCGTTCCTAGTTGAACTTTTTAATAAGAAATTCTAAAGTCTTTTCTTATTAAAATATAAAGAGATAAATCAATCCAAAATCGGTGATTTATCTCTTTTGTCAAACTTTACTTAATCACTATAACTTTACTTAATCAATATTAATGTCTTTCAGCAAATAATTGTCTAACTTTGATTCTTTATTAATGCTCTCAGAAATCTTCTTATTTACCAAGTCTACTTCTTCCTTAAAATTCATAGCTGACATTCTAAGGGCGCCATGCCCCATAATAATTAACTGTTCTAAGGCATCAGAAGTTGCAACTGTAACCCTGTATTTATTAGCCATTTTATGGGTAGTTTTCGCAATATACATATCTGCAGTTTCAGCAGCTTTTGTAAAGATAACATAAACATTATTATGTTTATAAACTGTTTCCTTGTGTCTGTTCACATTATATGCGTCAAATACAACAATAACCGTATTATCCTTATAGCCCTGATAGTTTGACATAATATCAAGGAGTCTGTCTCTGGCACCATCTATGTTTTTCGAGGCAATATTTTTCAGTTCATCCCATGCAAAAATAATATTATAGCCGTCAACCAAAACACATTCAGGCAAATTATTATTTTCCTTGCCCTTATATTTTTTTGTATGTTTATTGTATGTTTTAACTTTGGTTTCTGAATATTTTTTACGTTTAATCGGCCCAAAAGTTTTCTCGAAAATAGCCTCTAATTCCTTATCAGTTGCATAGGAATCTGACTTTTTCCTGTGTGTAACATTTACTTTGACGTTATCTTCTACCTGATTACTTTCATCTAAAACGTCATTTAAGTTAATTGAAGATTTTACGTGCATGTAATTTTCAACTTCATTCCAAGGCACATTAAAACCTGCACCATGGGCACAAAAGACTGAACCTGTAGGATTTGCCAAGTCACTTTCACTATCATAGCCTATGTTTTCAATTGCTTCATCTGCATTATGACATGGTGCATAACCTTTAAATTTCAATGTTAAAGAACCTAAACCATGAGTATATTCATTTACATCATTTATATAGTTCCACATTGTAGATACCGGTCCATAACCTGTAAGAATACACTTATCTCCCTTGGTTTCAGGGGGATTTACGTTGCCTTCCATATTGCTAATATCAGTCATGGCTTTACCTACATTCTCCTGTGGAACTGTTAAAACAAAATCATAATATGGTTCTAACAAAACTGATTTTGCCTTCTTTAAGCCCTGTCTCACAGCCCTGTAAGTTGCCTGTCTGAAATCGCCACCTTCTGTGTGTTTTAAATGAGCTTTTCCACCTATTAAAGTAATGGAAATATCTGTTATTGGTGAACCTGTTAAAACACCTCTATGATTCTTTTCCTGTAAATGTGTAAGAATTAATCTTTGCCAGTTTTTACTTAATAAATTTTCACTTACGGCTGTGTTAAAGGCTAAACCACTACCTGGAAGTCCCGGCTCTAATAGAAGATGTACTTCTGCATAATGCTTCAGTGGTTCAAAATGACCAATTCCCTCTACAGCTTCCATAATTGTTTCTTTATACAAAATACTGCCGGCACCAAATTCTATGTCTAAGTCGAAACGCTCTTTTACTATATTTTTCAGAACCTCTATTTGAATTGCTCCCATTACATTAGCTGTTAATTCCTGTTTTTCTTCATTCCAAGTGATTTTTAAAGTTGGCTCTTCTTCCTCAATTTCCTTAAGCTGTTTATAAACCTGATTAATGTTTATTCCACTTGGTACTATTATTTTATAAGCCAATACGGGTATAAGACTTGGTTCAATAAACTCATGTTCAAAGCCTAATCCCTCTCCCTGATATGTTTCATTAAGACCTGTAACGGCAACAATATCACCCGGTAAAGCCTCTCCTATTGCGTCATATTTTTCTCCTGAGTAAACACGAATTTCATTTACTTTTTCACTCCACTCTTTTGCACCGTTTTGCCCTGTCAAAAGATCCTTTACCTTTAAACTACCACCTGTTATCTTCATGTGGGTAAGTCTGTTATTATTGTTGTCTTTGGTTATTTTATAAATTTTTGCCCCAAAGCTTTCATTATATATAGGCTCATAAGTGTAACTATATAAGCCTTCCATCAACTGCTCTATACCGTCAAGTTGCAGGGCCGAGCCAAAATAGCATGGAAACAACTCTCTGTTACAAACAAGCTCAGATATAGTATTGTCTGTAAATTCCACTCCATTCATGTAATCTTCCAGCAAATCTTCATTGCACATTGCTATGTCTTCGTATGTTCCCACACCTATTGGAAATCTTACAATTTCATCTCCAAATTTATCTTTTAACTCGTGCAAAAGAAAATCTCCACTTACATTTGGCATGTCCATCTTGTTTACAAAAATAAAGGTAGGCACTTGATACTTGTCCAATAATTTCCATAAGGTTTCAGTATGTCCCTGAACACCCTCGCTTCCACTAACAACTAAAACTGCATAATCAAGAACAGATAAAGTTCTCTCCATTTCCGCTGAAAAGTCCACATGCCCCGGTGTATCAAGGAGAACCAGTCTCATGTCTTTGTATTCCATAACTGCCTGCTTAGAAAAAATAGTAATCCCTCTGTCACGTTCCATTTGAAATGTATCAAGATACGCGTCCTTATGGTCTACTCTTCCAAGCTTGCGGATTTTTCCTGTTGTATATAAAAGTGCCTCCGACAATGTTGTTTTTCCACCATCTACGTGAGCCACAATTCCAATTGTAATTTTTTTCATGTATTAATTCCTCGTTTTATTTTTCATATAATTATTTGTGCTATTTTTCTATATGATTCTTATTTACTTTTTTATATTTCAGTATTTTTTAATATTTCAGTATTTTCTGATATTTTCCTATAACATTTTAGCATAAAAACTTTGTTTTTTGCATATTTTTACTTTGTTTAGTTTTGCATTGACTTAATTTATTTAACAAATTTCCCAATAGAAACTTTAAATGTAAAATTTATGATAGTATATTGAAAACTAAAAAATATAAGGGGGAGATAATTTGACAATTTACATTATTTTTGTAGCCATAATTCTATTTCTATGTATTTTAGCAGATAAATTTTCAGGGTGTTTTGGCTTACCGGCACTTATTCTTTTTATGGGAATAGGAATGTTGTTTGGTTGCGATGGGTTATTTAAAATTCAGTTTTCTAATTACACTGTAGTTGAAGGGATTTGTACAGTGGCTCTTAGTTTTATAATGTTTTACGGTGGTTTTAACAATAGGCATAACTTTGCTTAATTCTAATGGATTATCTAAAATTCCAAGTTTATTATTTTCACAACTTATTTTTGGTATTTTAATTGGTGTTGGCACTTCTATATTTGCCATATATATTTTGTCAAAAACTAATTTTGTCTCAAAAAATTTCTATGCTGTATTTATTATAAGTATTATTGCTTTTACATTAGGCATATCTCTATTGGTAAACGGCAACGGATTTTTAAGTGTCTATTTACTTGGAATTATTTTAGGAAATGCAAAAATCGAAAACAAAAAAATCCTCATACACTTTTTTGATGGTATAACAGGTCTAGCTCAAATACTTATTTTCTTTTTGTTAGGGCTACTGTCATTCCCACATAATTTCCCACAAATAGTTATTCCTGCTCTTTTAATAGCACTTTTTATTACTTTAATTGCCAGACCTATAGCAGTTTTTGCAGTTTTAAAACCTTTTAAATGTAAGTTAAATCAGTGTATGTTAATTTCCTTTGCCGGTTTAAGAGGTGCAGCTTCCATTGTATTCTCAATAATGGTTGTTGCGAATAGTCGGGATATATCTTTTGATATTTTTCATATAGTTTTCATGGTTGCTCTCTTTTCTGTGTCAATTCAGGGAAGCTTGCTTCCTTTGGTAGCAAATAAACTAAATATGGTGGACAACAGGGAAGATGTAAGAAAAACCTTCAACGACTATCAGGAAGAGTCTTCCATTACCTTAATGAGATTTTTTATTCCTGAAGGTCATAATTGGATTGGCAAAAAAATAAGTGATGTACATATGCCAACCAATTCTTTGGCTATAATGATAAAACGTGCCGGCGATACTATTGTTCCAAATGGAGATACTGTAATCTGTGTACAGGATAGCGTTATACTAAGCGTGCCATCTTACGAACCATCAGGCAATGAGAATCTAATGGAAATATTAATTACGAATTCTAATAAATGGAGTAATAAAAAAATTTAAACATTGAATCTACCTAATAATGTTTTGATTGCTCTAATTAAACGTGGCAGCGAAAATTTAATTCCTGACGGTGAAACCATGCTTCTTCCCGGAGATAAAATTGTATTATTTAAATAAATAACAAAAGCCGATTCATACTGTACCGACCTCCAATCGTTAGATTTTTAGGTCTAACTTTTGGGGGTCGGTACACATACTGTCATCGGCTTTTACTATTTATATTATATAATTATTTAGTGTATCTAAAATTATGCAATTATTTGCTGTATCTTAAATTATGTAATTATTTAGTGTATCCAATAATGTCTACACCTTCATCATATTTAAAAATTTCTAATTTAGTATTGTTAGTTACATCAATTGAGCTTAATTTATTGTTATTACAATATAAAGTTGTTAAGTCCTTGCTATTTGAAACATTAATATTTGTCAGCTGGTTGTTGTAACAATAAACCTCTGTTAAATTACTATTATTGCTCAAATGTAAATTAGTTAATTGATTGTCATTTATAACAAGCATTGCCAACTCTCCATTCTTTGACAAATCAATTTGATTTAACTGATTATTGTAGCAGACTAACTTTGTCAATTTTTCATTGTTTGTAACATCTAAAACTGTTAAATTATTATTGCCTAAATCAATGTACTCTAACTGCTTATTATTTGAAATATCCAACGCTGCCAATTTATTATTGTTACAATACAAATGAGTTAATTTCACAAGATTACCTATGTTAAGGGTTGTAATCTGGTTATTATAACAATAAAACTCTGTTAAATTCTCACTGTCAGTAATATCAAGAGTTTCTATTTTGTTGTCACCACAGCTTAATTTTGATAAATTCTTGTTTCCTGAAATTTTCAAATCTGTAATTTCATTATTTGAACAGGATAACTCTTTTAAATTTTCATTGTTTGAAACATCTAATTTTTCTAATTTGTTAGAATCACAAGATAGTTCTTCTAAACTTGCATTTCCTGAAACCTTAATATCTGTCAACTGATTATTGTTACAATTAACGTCTTTAAGGGAATCTAAACCTGATAAATCTAATGTGCCCTTTAACTCTTTGTCTGTCCAATCTATACCAACCAGATTGCCACTTTCATCCCATGTGTAATCACTATCACCCATATTGTCGCTAACATCTACACCATTTGATTTGATATTATCAATTATATTCTTTAAAGCGTTTTTATCTTTTTCATTAAGCTTTGCCTCATCAATTGTAGGCTGTTCCGGTTTTGTTGTAGGTTCAGAAGTTGTTGTTTCCGGAACTGTTGTTGTAGTCTGCTCCGATTTTGTTGTAGGTTCAACTGTAGTCTCAGACTCTGCTGGCTTAATAACAGGCTTCTTGATATTAGATTTTTTGTTTGTCTTTTTCTTTACTGTGATTTTGCACTTATAAGCTTTCTTACCAACTTTAGCGGTAATTGTTGCTTTTCCTGCCTTAATTCCTTTTACTTTACCTTTTTTACTTACCTTTGCTACTTTCTTGTTTGATGTTGACCACTTAACCTTTTTCTTATTATTTTTCACTTTCAATTTAATTGTTTTGCCAACATAAATTGTTGCCTTTGTTTTGCTAATTTTTGCTTTTTTTGCTGCAAAAACACTGTCAGGTGTAACAGAAAATGCCAAAACAATCACCAAAACAATAGCACATAGTTTCTTTAGCTTAACCATTTTACTTCCCTCCGTTTTTTATTAATAGCATAATGCCCTGTTTATTATGATAGTAAATTGCTATTATAGGTGTAAAGTGTCATTTTTATAGAGGTTTCAGAATTTTATAGGGGTTCTTACATTGGGATATGAATTACAAATTGTAAAAAAAATCTGTATAATTTAACAAATATTAAAGTATACTCAAAAAGCATCTAACAATAGCTAGATGCTTTTACTTTTCTGCAACATCTGTCTTAAATCATCAAATGTTTCAGCTATTGGTGCTGTTCTTTTATTATTTACGTCATTCTCGGCTTCTGCAAGAATTTCCTAAAGTTCAATTCTAGATTTCATTCTTTTATATTCTTCATAGAAAAAAAATAATATTATCACCTTGTTCATTTAACATTGTCGGATTATATATTAATTTTCATTAATATCAATTATAATCTTGTTACACTCTCTACACATATATGCTTCAACATATGTTTTTGTTAGTAAACTGGTAAGTTTTACACTTTTCACACTACGATTTTCAGATTTCCATTTCAAAGGATATCTGTCTTGATTTATTTCACCTTTCTCCATTTTTGAATTACAATAAGGACATTTCATTTTTTTTACTCCTTGTATTTAAATAGTATCTAGTTTCATCTTTTAAAATGTTTATTAGTAATTATAGCATCATTTTACCACTTGTAAAAGATAACAAAAAAAGAGGTATCCGAAGATACCTCTAATAATAAACATTATTTATGTTGATTTGCTAGAAACCCTTTATTTATGGACTATTCTAACTAAAACTTACCTTCATCAGCAGCCTGCTGTACACTAACTGCAACAGCAACTGTCATACCAACCATTGGGTTGTTTCCAGCACCGATTAAGCCCATCATTTCTACGTGAGCTGGTACTGATGATGAACCTGCGAACTGTGCATCTGAGTGCATACGTCCTAATGTATCTGTCATACCATATGAAGCAGGACCTGCAGCCATGTTATCTGGATGAAGTGTACGTCCTGTACCACCACCTGATGCTACTGAGAAGTACTTCTTACCCTGTTCGATACATTCTTTCTTGTATGTACCTGCAACTGGATGCTGGAATCTTGTAGGGTTAGTTGAGTTACCTGTAATAGATACACCAACGTTTTCGTGATGCATGATTGCAACACCTTCCTGAACATCATCAGCACCGTAGCACTTAACTGTTGCACGAAGACCATCTGAGTAAGCCTTTTCGTATACGATGTTTAATTTTGCTTCTTTATAATCATACTTTGTTTCAACATATGTGAAACCGTTGATTCTTGAAATAATCTGAGCTGCATCTTTTCCAAGACCGTTTAAGATAACTCTTAAAGGTTTCTTACGAACCTTGTTAGCCTTTTCAGCGATACCGATAGCACCTTCAGCAGCAGCGAATGATTCGTGTCCTGCAAGGAAAGCAAAACATTCTGTTTCTTCTTCAAGTAACATCTTTCCAAGGTTACCATGTCCTAAACCTACTTTTCTGTGGTCAGCAACAGAACCTGGAATACAGAAAGCCTGAAGACCTTCACCAATTGCAGCAGCAGCGTCAGCAGCCCTTCTACAACCTTTCTTAATAGCAATTGCAGCACCTACAGTGTAAGCCCAGCATGCATTTTCAAAACAAATTGGCTGAATTCCCTTAATCATATCATATACATTAAGCCCAGCGTCCTTTGTAATCTTTTCAGCTTCTTCAATAGAAGCAATACCATAACTATTTAAAACAGAATTAATCTGATCAATTCTTCTTTCATATGATTCAAATAATGCCATTGTTGTTACCTCCTATTCCTTTCTTGGGTCGATAATCTTAACAGCGTCATCAACACGACCATACTGACCTTTTGCCTTTTCCCAAGCTGTTGTAGGATCATCACCATTTTTGATAAAGTCTGTCATCTTTCCTAAGCTAACAAACTGGTAACCAATAACTTCATTATCAGCATCAAGAGCGATACCTGTAACATAACCTTCTGCCATTTCAAGGTATCTAACACCTTTTGCCTTTGTAGCGTACATTGTACCAACCTGTGAACGAAGACCTTTTCCTAAATCTTCAAGTCCGGCACCTACTACTAAACCATCATCTGAGAAAGCACTCTGCGTTCTACCATAAACAATCTGTAAGAATAATTCTCTCATAGCTGTGTTGATAGCATCACATACTAAGTCAGTGTTTAAAGCTTCAAGAATTGTCTTTCCCTGAAGGATTTCAGCTGCCATAGCTGCTGAATGTGTCATACCTGAACATCCAATTGTTTCGATTAATGCTTCTTCAATGATACCTTCTTTAACATTTAATGTAAGCTTACAAGCACCCTGCTGTGGAGCACACCAGCCAACACCATGTGTAAAACCTGAAATATCTTTGATTTCTTTTGAGTGAACCCATTTTCCTTCTTCTGGAATTGGAGCAGGTTCATGCTTTGCACCCTTAGCTACTGGGCACATCATTTCAACTTCTTTTGAATAAATCATTTGAATAAATACTCCTTTCGAAATATAAACTATGGAATATTTCCATGTTATTGCAGTTGTAATATTAGAATTACTTCTGCTTGCCCTGTGGGTTGATAGTATTACCCACACTTGTTTTTATTCTCTCATAAAATAACAAAATAGTCCATACTTTAATTTAAATTTAACAAAAAAAATACAAGAACTACGAACTGCCGACAATTTAACCGACAGTCCATAGTTTTTGTAAAAATTATATTTTATTATTTAATTTTAACTTTCTTTGCTGAAGAATATGCACCCTACACTTTTGTCTTTCCATTCATTGAGAATGCTCTGATTTCCATGTAATTCCTTTGTTTGCTGTATTAGAAGGATTTAATTTTCAGTTATTTTGACGAAAATCGTAATGTGAATTTAAAAATTCACCCTTCTATATTAAACTCACAATTAATTATACATAAAAAAATAGAAGCATTCTGATATATTTATCTCATACCAAAATACTTCTATCTTTCATATTTCTCTTAAATGATTTTCTAAGAATCTATATTATTTTGCTTCAATATATCCTTTTGCAACTAAAAGCTCTGCTGATAAAACAGCTCCACCTGCAGCGCCTCTAAGAGTATTATGTGATAAGCCTACAAACTTGTAGTCATATACTGTATCTTCTCTTAAACGTCCTACAGATACGCCCATACCGTTTTCAAAATTAACATCTAATGAAACCTGTGGTCTGTTATCTTCTTCTAAGTACTGGATAAACTGCTTTGGAGCACTTGGAAGTTCTAATTTCTGTGGTTCGCCACTGAAGTTTTCTAATGCTTCAATAAGCTGTTCCTTAGTTGGCTTCTTAGCAAACTTAACAAATACAGCTGCTGTATGTCCATCTAAAACAGGTACTCTGATGCACTGTGTTGTAATAACAGGTGATGTAGCCTTAACGATTTCTCCGTTTTCAACTTTACCCCAAAGTCTAAGTGGTTCCTGTTCTGACTTTTCTTCTTCACCACCAATAAAAGGAATAATATTTCCTACCATTTCAGGCCAGTCTTTAAATGTCTTTCCTGCACCTGAAATTGCCTGGTATGTTGTTGCAACAACTTCTGTTGGTTCAAATTTCTTCCAAGCTGTAAGTACAGGAGCATAACTCTGAATTGAACAGTTAGGTTTTACTGCAACGAAGCCTTTCTTTGTTCCAAGTCTCTTCTTCTGTGACTCAATTACTTCATAATGTTCAGGGTTAATTTCAGGAACAACCATAGGAACATCAGGTGTCCATCTGTGTGCGCTGTTATTTGAAACAACAGGTGTTTCAGTTTTTGCGTAATCTTCTTCTATTTTCTTAATTTCTTCCTTTGTCATATCAACTGCACTGAAAACAAAATCAACAGTTTCAGCAACTGCTTCAACTTCATTTACATTGTGTACAATCATTTTCTTAACTTTTTCAGGCATTGGAACAGTCATTTTCCATCTGTCACCAACTGCTTCTTCATAAGTTTTTCCAGCAGAACGTGGACTAGCTGCTAATGTAACAACTTCAAACCATGGATGGTTATCTAATAAAGTAATAAATCTCTGTCCTACCATACCTGTTGCTCCAAGTACGCCTACTTTTAACTTTTTGTCTAATTTAATCATTTTTCTATCCTCTCTATATAATTAAAATAAATTGTTAACTAATTAATTATCGGACTGTGCCGAAATGGTAGTTTCTACAACGGTAACCGTTTCAGTAACTGACTCTTTCGCCTTATTCTTTTTTATATTTTCTTCTCTTTCAAGTTGTATCTGCTTAGTATATACATCTCTACTTTGTACCCATGTATCGGACATATTCATAATGCACACCTGAGCCATAAAGTAACAAAACATCCATACAATTATCATTCCTGACAAAGAAGAACCAAATGTATGCTTCTTAAAAAAAGGCAACTTTTCTCGATATTTAAAGTCTGATAAAAAAAGCAACGGACTAAAAAATAAAATTGCAAAGAACAGATATTTTTCAATCATTAATATATAATCTATTGTTTCAAACTTATAATGAAGTAATTCTCCTACAATAGATGCGCCAATAAAATAAGCCATGGCAGCATAATACAAAAGTGCCGGAATCATTTTATACGCCTTTGCAGACCTTAATCCGAATATTTTTACACCATCTTTCATGAAGTTTCTCCTTTTCAAAGCTTCTGGCGCGACTCGAACGCGTGACCCATTGCTTACGAGGCAATTGCTCTACCAACTGAGCTACAGAAGCATATTGATAATAAATCAATAAATGTATCATTCAACTATATTTATATAATGTAGTTAATTCACATCAAAACTGTCATTTATTATAATCTAAAATAAACATTATTGCAATTAGCAATTACTAACTATTATTCATTGAACATATAAATTTACTTTGTTATAATATACATTATGATAAGTTTAAAAATAAATGATATAAATAATTTTATGCAAAAACTATTAATTGGCAATGCTTTTGACAGTTTTTTACTTTGCGAAGGCGAAGTTGATACGTCTAATACTTTTGCAATTAACGGACGTATTAATCAAAAGTTTTACAATGCTGATGAGCTGGAAGCAATTCCTGATGAATTTGTATATTGGAGGGACATTAAGCACATATTCTTCGAAATGATAAAAGGACACAAAGTTCCCAGCAAGATGAAACTTGTTTTTGCATTATCCAAAACTAAATATTCTGATATTTTAATGAAATCCCAGATGGCTATATCTGAAAGTGAAATTGGTGGGCTATACATACATGTTATGTTCGAAGACAACTCCCTACATATTATAACAGGAACTTCAATTAACACTTTCACCATGGACAAAACCCTTGATAAATATTGGGATAAGACTATCAGCAACTTCCTTAGCGAACATTTTAACTGTGATTTACTATAAGTTTTAATGATTTTTTATTAAAATATGAACAAATAGTAAATTTTTAGCACTCTTCTCTGTAGAGTGCTAATTTTTTATTGACTTTTGTTTTTTGTGCGTTAAAATTAATTTTGTTGATAAAAAATCAATGTATAAATACAAAATTTAATTTTCTACAGTAGTTTTATTATTTTAAGACTACTTATTTTAAAATAATTAATTTAAAGGAGTGATTTTGTTATGGCAAAAAACGGAAGTTTATCAATTAACAGCGAAAATATTTTTCCAATTATAAAGAAATGGTTATATTCAGACCACGATATTTTCTTTAGAGAATTGGTTTCTAATGGATGTGATGCTATCACTAAATTAAAGAAGTTAGACATGATTGGCGAAGCTAACGTCCCTAGCGATGAAGAATTCAAAATACAGGTATTAGCAAACCCTGAACTAAAAACTCTTACATTCATTGATAATGGTATCGGTATGACTGAAGATGAAGTTGACGAATACATTAACCAGATTGCTTTTTCAGGTGCTGAAGCCTTTTTAGAGCAGTACAAAGATAAAACATCTGAAGACCAGATTATCGGTCATTTTGGTTTAGGTTTCTACTCTGCCTTTATGGTTGCTGACAGAGTAACAATTAACACTTTATCATACAAAGATGGTGCTAAGGCTGTTCTTTGGGATTGTGAAGACGGCATGGACTTTACAATGTCTGATTCAGACAAAACTACAAGAGGTACAGAAATTACTCTTTATTTAAATGAAGACAGCGTTGAGTTCTGTAACTTATATCGAGCTGAAGAAGTTTTAAATAAATACTGCTCATTTATGCCTATAGAAATTTTCTTATCAGATCCAACTAAGGAACCTGAATACGAAACAATTTTAGAGGAAGAAGTTACAGACAAAGATACTGTTGTTGAACATATTGTAGAACCTGCAAAAACTGAAGAAAAAGAAAACGAAGACGGCACAAAGGAAACTGTTGAAGTTGAGCCTGAAAAGAAAAAAGCCAAAGTATTAAAACGTCCTGTAAGCATTAGTGACACTACTCCTCTTTGGACTAAACATCCTAATGAATGTTCAGATGAAGAATACAAAGCTTTTTATCATAAAGTATTTATGGACTATAAGGAACCTTTATTCTGGATTCATTTAAATATGGATTATCCATTTAACTTAAAAGGTATTCTTTACTTCCCTAAAATTAATACAGAATACGAATCAATCGAAGGAACAATTAAATTATATAACAATCAGGTATTTATTGCCGATAACATCAAGGAAGTTATACCTGAATTCCTTATGTTATTAAAGGGTGTTATTGATTGTCCTGATTTACCTTTAAACGTATCACGTTCTGCTCTTCAGAATGATGGTTTTGTTAAAAAGATTTCTGATTACATTACTAAAAAGGTTGCTGATAAATTATCAGGCATGTGTAAGACAGACAAAGAAAACTACGAGAAATATTGGGATGATATTAGCCCATTCATCAAGTTTGGTTGCTTAAAAGATGAAAAGTTCTGCGATAAAATGTCAGACTATGTTCTCTTTAAGAATTTAGACAATAAATATCTTACATTTAAAGAAGCTTTAGAAGAAAATAAGGAAAAACACGAAAACACTATTTTCTACACAAATGATCCTGTACAGCAAAGCCAGTATGTAAATATGTTTAAGGATCAGGGTATTGATGCTATTATTTTAAAAGACAACATCGACCAGCCTTTCATTTCACAGCTTGAAGCCAAAAATGAAGGTGTTAAGTTTAAACGTATTGATGATGAACTTAATGATTCTTTCACAGAAGAATTAAGCGAAGATGAGTCAAAAGATTTAACAGACAAGCTTACTGATGCATTCAAGAAAGCACTTGGACGTGATATTACTATTAAGGTTCAGAAATTAAAAGACGAAAATATTTCTTCAATGATTACTGTTTCTGAAGAAACACGTCGTATGCAGGATATGATGAAAATGTATGGTATGGCAGGTATGGATCCTTCAATGTTTGGCGGTGCCGGAGAAACATTAACTCTTAACGCTAACAACGATTTAGTTAAATACATTGTTGCAAATCCTGAAGGTGAGAACACTGAACTTATTTGCAAGCAGCTTTATGATTTAGCTTTAATCAGTCATACTCCATTAAATCCTGACAGCATGACAGCATTTATTGAACGTAGCAATAAAATTCTTAAGATTTTAACTAAATAATTTGAGTCAGATAATTTGGGATGAATAAAATTTATACCAAATAATTTGAGTCGAATAATTTGGGCTGAATAAAATTTATATCAAATAATTTGAGTCGAATAATTTTAGCTAAATAAAATTTATATATTAATTTATACAACAAAAAATCCATTACTTCCATTTGTTAAGTAATGGATTTTTTATTATGTCTATACTATTAAATCTTTATTTTTTGATTTCTATTGCATTTACGGTTCTTTAACAAATATAGAAATCCAATATTATTTTTAATTAATCGTTTTTTATATTCTATACCACATACTCATTAAAAATCTGTTCTACTGCCTTCTCGTATTTAAATGTACTTTGAGACTTTCTTATCATTTTGGCTGTTTTATGTGGGTCTGTTGTTGCATAGGACAAATAGTTCCACATTTCAATCATCTTATTTAACAGATGTTTGTCAGCACTCATTTCCGCAGCAAAATCCCCGTACAACTTATCGTGAAACTGGCGTAAAGTTTCTTTGGAAATCTTCTCTCCACCTTTGATTTCATTAACAAGATTTGGATTTCTCAACAACCCTCTTCCTAACATTACAGAATCAACATCATAATTTGATACAATATCATTATAATCTTCCACCGAAAATACATTTCCGTTGTAACATAATTTATTTTTGCTTACTTTGTAGGCATAATCAAAACTCTCCATGTTGGGAAGTCCGTTATAAAGCTGAACTCTGGTCCTTGGATGCACAATTACTTCCTCAAAAGGAAACTTATTGTACACTTCCATTATCTCAGGAAATTCACTTTCATCAAAGATTCCAATTCTTGTTTTTACAGAAATTTTCATATCAAGCTTGATAAAAACTTCATCAAAAAACTTTTCCATTAAATGTGTGTCTTTTAAGAAGCCTGCTCCTCTTCCTTTTGGCACAACCGTCCCTGAGGGACAGCCGGCATTTAAGTTAACTTCGTTATAGCCCATTTCCTGAAGCTGCTTTGCCCCTTTTATAAAATATTCAGGATTATTTGCCATAATTTGTGGGACAAGATTAATATTTTCATTGTTTTCGGGAAGTAACTCACGAATTTCTTTTCCTTTTAATTTTGGATTATGACAGGGAGAAATAAAAGGTGCAAAATATTTGTCCGGTGAGACAAAAAACTTTGTAAATGCATTTCTATATATACGACCTGTCACTCCATCTATCGGTGCAAAATATAATTTCATATCTATCTCCATTTTTACTTTTTATCTTTAGCCTGCTCTAGTATAACAAAAGTTTTTTCCAAAGTACACTGCCATTATTTATTCAATTTTAAAGGACAATTTAACAATTATAAAAAGTACCTACTAACACCCATTAATATAAAACATAACTAACATCCACTAATAAAAAAGAATATTTGAAAAACAACATTCAAAATGATATACTTTTATAGTTGTAGCTTAATATATCTTTATGATATTAGCTACTAAAAATAAGAGAAATAAGCGAGGTATACATATGAAATTATGGGGTGGTCGTTTTACTAAAGAAGAGAATCAGTTAGTTCACAATTTTAACGAGTCTCTTTCTTTTGATCAGAAATTCTATGCACAGGACATTCGTGGAAGTATTGCCCATGTTAAGATGCTTGGAAAACAAAATATAATTTCTGAGGATGAAATGAACCAGATTATTAAAGGATTAGAAGGTATCAAGAATGATATAGATAATGGAAATCTTGTTTTCACAAAGGAAAGCGAAGATATTCACAGTTTTGTTGAGGCAAACTTAATCGAAAGAATTGGAGATGCCGGCAAGAAACTTCATACAGGACGTAGCCGTAATGATCAGGTTGCACTTGATATGAAACTTTATACAAGAGATGAAGTTGTTGAAATTAACCAGTTGTTAAAAGACCTTCTCTCTTCACTTTTAAAAGTTATTGACGCAAACACAAATACATTTATGCCTGGTTTTACACATTTGCAGAAAGCTCAGCCTATTACTTTGGCTCATCATTTTGGAGCTTACTTTGAAATGTTTAAAAGAGACAGAGACAGACTTGATGATATTTACGATAGAATGAACTACTGTCCTTTAGGTTCAGGTGCTTTAGCCGGTACTACTTATCCTTTAGACAGAGAATATACTGCCAGTCTTCTTGACTTTGCAGGCCCTACTCTTAACAGTATGGATTCCGTATCTGACAGAGATTACATTATTGAATTATTAAGTGCTTTATCTACAGTAATGATGCATTTAAGCCGTTTCTGCGAAGAAATCTGCATTTGGAATTCAAACGAATATAGATTTGTAAATATTGATGATTCTTACAGCACAGGTTCAAGTATTATGCCACAGAAAAAGAACCCTGACATTGCAGAATTAATCAGAGGTAAGACAGGTCGTGTTTACGGTGCCTTAACATCAATTCTTACAACCATGAAAGGTCTACCACTTGCTTACAACAAAGATATGCAGGAAGATAAGGAACTTACATTTGATGCTATTGATACTGTAAAAGGATGTATTCTTTTATTTACAGGAATGATTGACACAATGACATTTAACAAAGATGTTATGGAAGCAAGCACAAAGCATGGCTTTACTAATGCTACAGATGCTGCTGACTATCTTGTAAATCATGGGGTACCATTTAGAGATGCTCATGGTATTGTTGGTCAGTTAGTTTTATTCTGTGAAGAAAAAGGCATCGCCCTTGATGATATGACTTTGGAAGAATATAAGGCAATCAGCCCTGTATTTGAAGACGATATATATGAAGCTATTAGCTTAGAAACATGCGTTAATAAGCGAATGACTATCGGTGCTCCGGGACCTGAAGCCATGGAAAAAGTCATTAAAATTTACAAGGAATATTTAAGCAAATAATATTCATGCTAAAATTTATAATAACACATTATATTATTATGAATCTGAGCATAAAAAAAAATTACAAATAAACACACTCTAAAAGTTATACTTACAACTTATAACTATAACTTTTAAGTTAAAACTATTAATAATGATTTTTATATAAGTTTTTAAAAAGGTTATAAAAAAGGTTGTTTAAACAAAGTGATAACTGTAAAAAACAGTTCACCTAAAAGTTTAAACAACCTTTTTATTATGTTATTTATAAGCTTATTGCTTTTAGAATTTCTCTTATGCATTTTCAAATTATTTTTTATGGAATTCCTGCTATATCTTATAAGTCTTTAAAATGGAACTGTTTCTTTCCTTTTGCATAATCATCAACAACATTTCCATTTCCAAATAATTTGTACTTGTAACTTACAAGACCTTCCAATCCAACAGGACCTCTTGCATGAATTTTACTTGTGCTAATTCCAACTTCAGCACCAAATCCATATCTATAACCATCAGCAAATCTTGTTGAACAGTTCTGATAAACTCCGGCAGAATCCACGTATCTCATAAATTCATTTGCAGTTTCACTGTTTTCTGTAATGATACAGTCTGTGTGATGGGAGCCAAAATAATTAATATGTTCAATGGCTTCATCTAATGAATTGATAACCTTTGCTGATACTATGTAATCCAAGTATTCTTTTCTGTTGTCTTCTTCTGTTCCCTGATTGCAACCTGTTAATTTGACGATTTCTTCTGTGCCTCGTAATTCAACATTGTTTTCTTTTAATGCTTCATAAAGCTTTGGTACAAATTCGTCAACTATATCTTTGTGAATCAATAATGTTTCTACAGAATTGCACGCTGAAACATACTGAGTTTTCGCATCTATTATAATTGGAATGGCTTTCTTAAAATCTGCCTCTTTATCTACATAAATATGACAAATTCCATCTGCATGTCCCATTACAGGAATTTTTGTATTATTCATAATATACTGCACAAAAGCATTAGAACCTCTAGGAATAAGCAAATCTACAGATTCGTTGCATGTTAAAAGGTCTGTAATTTCTGATCTTGCTTCTAACTGAAGCATGCAGTTTTCAGGCATACCTGACTTTATAACAGCCTCGTAAATTATGTTAAACAACACTCTGTTGCTGTTCATTGTTTCACTACCACCCTTTAAAATAACGCAGTTTCCACTTTTTATGCAAAGGGATGAAATCTGTATTAAGGCATCAGGTCTCGCCTCAAAAATAACGCCAATTACACCTATAGGACAGGTTTCTCTATAAAGAGTCAAGCCCTCATCTAACTGTCTGTGCATATCCTGTTTAAACAAAGGATCTTCCAGTTTAACTAAGTCTTCAATGCCTGCAATTACATCTCTTAATTTTGTTTCATCAAACTTTAGTCGCTTAATAATAGGTGCTGCAACCTTATCAATTTCAGCCTGTTTTAAGTCCATTGCGTTTGCTTCAAAAATTTCCTGTCGTCTTGCCTTTAATTGTTTTACTACTTCCAGCAACGCCTTATTTCTGGCTTCTTCACTTGTTCCTGCCATTTTAGGTGAAGCCAATTTGACTGCCTTTGCCTCTTCCTTTATATTCATTCTCAACTCCTAACTTGCAATAAATGCATTATATTTAAGGATTACATATTTTACATGGATCATAGCCCTGATTTATAACATCTTCTCTTGTACCTGTATATATACCCTTATTTGACTCACTCATTCGCTTAACACTGCTACATGATGGTAAATGGAATTTGTGAGTATTCATATTTAAAACATATTCAACTTTTCCACTGCTTGATGTGGATTTCTTTGAACCTGATGTACCTGAATTTTTATTTCCGATATTATTTGAATATTTCTTATTATTTTCATTGTCTTCTGTGTTAGCATATTTACCTGTTGATTTGCTATCACCTGTTTTGTAAGTGATACTTACTCCAGGCTGTGCATTGTAACAATACACATTAAATTCAATGCCTGCACCTGAATCCTCAACAGAGTAACCTTCCATCAAGACACCACGTGCAACAATTTCAGAACCGCTAAATATAGGTGTCACTCTATACATTACGTGGTTGTTTGTTTCCTTCACATAATCGGCTACCATATTTTCAAAAGGTAACATACCATCAACATTCAAATATCTTGTTCCCGTAATCAGATTTCTTTCGTTGGCATTTTCACCTGTTAATTGATAGCCAATTAAATGACATCTGTTATACAAATATTTTCCGTCAACAAAAGAATATTTTATTGTATGCCAACCTGTAGGTCTTACAGAACCAATTGCACCACGCTTCTGTGTGGGCATAATATCTCTACCAACTGAAGCAACTGCCACGCCACATCTACCAAGATAATCTAATGAAGAATATGACTCAAAGGATTTTTTTGTTATTTCCTCCTTGGTAAAATATGGTTTGTTGTTATTTATAACTGTGTAAGCCTTGCCTTTAAATTTGAGACTTTTTACATTTATATTTTTATAGCTGGTCTTTTTGACAGTTATACTCTTTTTATTAGATGATGTTTTATTCTTACTACTTTTGCTTTTGCTACTTTTATTCTTACTTTTGCTACTATTGTTTGTTTTATTTTTTGCTTTTGTATTTTGGGTACTAACATTTTCAATATTCTTTGCTACAAATTTTGTTGTCTGTTTTGTTGTAGCTACTGTTGTTTCTGCTTTATCATTGTAATTTGGGTCTGTTTCATGAACAGCCCCCACAACAACAAAACATATAAACAGTGTAATTAGAATCTTTTTTAATTTACTTTTTGATTGTTTCATTTCTCTCATATACCTCTTTTACAATCTTATCATGAGAATATCCCTGAAACTCCAATGTACTAACAAGCTTATATTGTCTTAATGGCAGCTTGTAGTCAGCCGGATAAACTTTATCCCATCTGTATACAACAACTTTTTTTGCCTTCAAAATATCAACAATTTGATTTTCAATAAAACAATACTCATTGTCTGACACCTGATTAAAATAATCTTCAGAAATCTGAATGTTTGCCGGTGTATTTTTAAATAATTCCTTTGAATATTCGTTAATATATAATGTGTTATTTTCTACCATGTGCACAATGTCTCTAATAACATATCTGTCCTTACTCTGTCTTCTTTCATTAAAGAACATACCGTTATTTTCATCTAAACATACTATTGCTATCATATAAATCCACCCCTTATCCTAGTTTTAAATTATCCCTACTAACTATATTTTGAATAATTTTTCAGTTTAAATTCTTTATGTTATATCATTATTCAATCTAATTTACTATTTACAAAACTTACATATTGTCAGCATTATTGTCATTTTTATTATTTATATGAACTTCTAACTGATTATATGGAATTTCTATATTATTCTTTTCAAGCTCAGCTTTTATATTTTCTATTAAATAAAAATATGCATCCCAGTAATCATCGGGTTTTACCCATGCTCTTGTTTCCATATCTATACCACTGTCAGCAAGTTTCATTACAACTACATTGTTTTCTCGTTCTTTATCAACATATTTACAATTTCTTATAACATCCATAACTATTTTTTTTGCTTTATTTATGTCGCTGTCATAATGAACTGAAAACTTAACATCAACACGTTTTCCGTTTTCATTTGAGTAATTTATAATCACTTTTTTTGCCACGTCGCCATTTGGGCATTTAATTATGGTATTATCAAACTTCACAATTGTTGTATAAATAATATCCACCTTTTTTACTATACCTTCATGACCTTCAATTACAACATAGTCTCCCACTTTAAAAGGTCTTGTAAGAAGTAATAAAACACCACCTGCAAAATTTGATAAGCTACCCTGCAATGCCAAACCAATTGCAACACCGGCACTACCTAATACTGTTATAAATGATGTTGTCTCAATTCCAAGTTCTGAACAAATTACAATGAATACAATAAAATATCCTGTTATTTTAATTATTGAATCGACAAATTTTACTACTGCTTCGTCTGCACTTGTTCTGCCGATAATTTTTTTAGAAAGTTTACGCAATAATTTTATAATTATTTTTCCAATAATAAAGATTATTACAGCATTTATAATATTTATTCCTAAACTTATCATTTTAGATGAGAATCCATCAAATAACTTTGAAAGCTCTGAAACTTTTTCAGTGCTATTCTCACTTACTTTTTCACTTATTTCTTCTCCAATATCTGTTGCTAAAAAAAAGTTCATATTACTCTCCATTTTCAGATTATTTCACTCAAATTTTCCTATAACCTTAATTATAAAAAAGAGACTATTCTAATCAATAGTCTCTTTTTTAGTATATAACCTAATTGATTAGTTCTACTTTACTACTCTAACCTTAATTACGCCATCTACAGCATTTAATTTTTCAATTAAAGTATCTGTTGCACTATGGTCTAAATCAATGATTGCGTAAGCAAAATCACCCTTTGACTTATCTACCATGTCTGCAACGTTCACTCCTTCAGCAGCAATTGTTGATGAAAGCTGTCCAATCATGTTTGGTATGTTCTTATGACAAACTGTAACACGACTTGCCTTATCACATACACCTAATGTTGCTGCAGGATAGTTTACTGAATTTTTAATATTTCCGTTTTCAACAAAATCAACGATTTCTTCTACTGCCATAATTGCACAGTTATCTTCTGATTCTGCTGTTGAAGCTCCAAGATGAGGTGTAGCAATAACACCATCTACGTTAGCTAACTTTGGATTAGGGAAATCAGTTACATATCTCTTAACCTTTCCGCTGCTAAGTGCTTCAACAATATCATCATCACAAACTAATAAATCTCTTGCAAAGTTTAAGATTACAACACCATCTTTCATCATGGCAATTGTATCTTTGTTAATCATTTCCTTTGTATCATCTAAAAGTGGTGTGTGAACTGTAATGTAATCACATTCCTTGAAGATTTCTTCTCTTGTCTTAACTACATTAACGGCTCTCTTTAAGCTTAAAGCTCCTTCTACTGAAAGATATGGATCTGTACCATACACTTCCATTCCCATTGATACGGCTGTATTTGCAACTAATCTACCAATTGCTCCTAAACCGATAATACCAAGTTTCTTTCCCTTGATTTCGTTTCCTGCAAAGTTCTTCTTAGCCTTTTCCATATCTTTGCTAATATTTGCATTTTCCTTGTTGTCAACAACCCATCTGTTTCCACCGATGATGTCTCTTGAACCAAGAAGTAAACCACACATTACTAATTCTTTAACACCATTTGCATTTGCACCAGGTGTGTTAAATACAACAACACCATTTTCAGCGCACTTATCAAGGGGAATATTATTTACACCTGCACCGGCTCTTGCTACTGCTAATAAGCTTGCTGGTAAATCTAAGTCATGCATTGCAGCACTTCTTACAAGTGCCACATCTGCCTCATTAAAATCATCTACGATTTCATAGTTATCATTTAATTTGTTAAGTCCTAATTTTGAAATAGGATTTAAGCAATTTACTTTTGTCATTTTTTATGTACCTCCATAAATGTTTTTAATAAGATATTATTTTAAATATTTTAAATTATTTGTAATAACTCTTATTAAACGTAAATTAAGCGTTTTCCTTTTCGAATTTTTCCATAAATTCTACTAAGGCCTTAACACCTTCAATTGGCATAGCATTGTAAATACTTGCTCTCATACCACCAACTGTTCTATGTCCTTTTAAGTTTTCAAGACCGGCAGCCTTAGCTTCTGCAACAAATTTTGCATCTAATTCTTCATCACCTGTAACGAACGGTACGTTCATAAGTGATCTGTCTTCTTTTACAACAGTTCCCTTAAACAACTTGCTGTTATCTAAGAAGTCATAAAGAATCTTAGCTTTTTCTTCATTGTGCTTCTTCATTGCATCGAGTCCACCCATCTTCTTAATCCACTTAAATACTTTTCCACAAATATAAATTCCATAGCATGGAGGTGTATTGTAAAGTGAACCTGCATCTGCCTGTGTTTTCCATGCAAGCATTGTTGGTACTGTGCTGTCAACTTCTTCAGGAATTAAATCTTCTCTAACGATAGCAATTACAACACCTGCAGGACCAACATTCTTCTGAACACCACCGTAAATTACTCCGTATTTTTCTACGTCAACTGGTTCTGATAGGAAACATGAAGATACGTCAGCAACTAAAGTATGTCCTTTTGTATTTGGTAATGTATGATATTTTGTACCATAAATTGTATTGTTTTCACAAATGTATACATAATCAACATCATCATCAATATCTAAATCACTGCAATCTGGAATATAAGAGAAAGTCTTATCTGCTGATGATGCAACTCTCTGTACATCAACATACTTTTCTGCTTCCTGAGCAGCTTTCTTTGCCCACTGTCCTGTAATAATGTAGGCAGCTTTTCCATTCTTCTTTAAGTTCATTGGTACAGCTGCAAACTGCTGTGAAGCTCCACCCTGAAGGAATAATACCTTGTAATTATCAGGAATGTTCATTAAATCTCTAATATCCTGTTCTGCTTCATCAATAATCTGTTGGAAAGCTTTTGAACGATGGCTCATTTCCATTACGCTCATCCCTGTTCCTCTATAATCAAGCATCTCTTCCGCTGCTTCTTTTAATACTTCTTCCGGTAACACTGCCGGACCTGCTGAGAAATTATATACTCTAGCCATTTCTAATCATACCTCCATATATCTTCTATCTTTTTGGGGCTAATTCATTATCATAAATTAACCACTATAACATTATAATTAAAGTCAGTAATTAACTGGCAATATTAACAATCATATCCTAATTCTGCTAAATCTTCTTCTGAGAAAGCTTCACTAATAGCTGTATTAGCAGGAACCATTGGAAATACCTTGTCGTCCTGATCAATCTGAGCATCAATTACGCAAGGGATATTCATTTCAATTGCGTCTTTAAGAGCTGCTTCAAATTCTTCTACAGTTGTAACTCTATATGCTTTTGCTCCCATACCTTCAGCGATTTTAACAAAATCAACTGCATCATTTAATACAGTGTTTGAATATCTCTTTCCATAGAACAATGTCTGCCACTGTCTAACCATACCAAGTACATGGTTGTTAATTACAATCTGAATAATTGGTATATTGTATCTTGTTGCAGTTGCAATTTCATTCATGTTCATTCTAAAGCAACCATCACCTGCGATATTTACGCAAATCTTATCTTTGTTGCCCATCTTGGCACCGATACAAGCTCCAACACCATATCCCATTGTTCCAAGTCCACCTGATGTAATAAGCTGTCTTGATTTCTTATATTTATAGAACTGTGCAGCCCACATCTGATGCTGTCCTACGTCTGTTGTTACAATTGCATCACCGTTTGTAATATTGTAAAGTGAATCAATTACTGCAGGACCTGTTAATTTTGACTTATCTAAGTCTAATGGATACTGCTTCTTTAATTCTTCAATATGAGCCATCCACTGACTGTTGTCTTTCTTTTCAACTTTCTTATTAAGTCTTAATAATACTTCTTTAATATCACCAATAATGCTTGCGTCAGCCTTGATGTTTTTATTAATTTCTGATGGATCAACATCAATATGTACAATGTTTGCATTCTTTGCAAATTCTTTTGCATTACCGATAACTCTGTCACTAAATCTTGCACCTAATACAATAAGTAAATCTGATTCTGTAACACCGAAGTTTGATGCCTTTGTACCATGCATACCAATCATACCTGTGTATCTCTTGTTTGTACCATCAAAAGCACCTTTACCCATAAGTGAATCACATACCGGTGCATCAACTAATTCTGCAAACTCTCTTACTTCCTTGTCCGCTTCTGAAATAACAGCACCACCACCAACTAAGATAAATGGCTTTTCTGATGCCTTAATCATATCTGCAACAGTATTAAGGTCATCTTCTGTAATACTGTCTGAATATCTCTTAATTTCTTCAGGTTCTTTACTTGTAAATTCAATCTTATTAGCTGTAACGTCCTTTGTAATATCTACTAAAACAGGACCAGGTCTGCCACTTTTTGCAATCTTGAAAGCCTTTCTAAGTGTTGGGGCTAAATTTTCGATTTCTTTTACAATAAAATTATGTTTTGTAATAGGCATTGTAGCTCCAACAATATCAATTTCCTGGAATGAATCTTTTCCTAAACCTGACTTTGCAACGTTGGCTGTAATTGCAACAAGTGGTACTGAATCCATATATGCTGTGGCAATACCTGTAACAAGATTTGTTGCTCCAGGTCCTGATGTTGCCATACAAACTCCAACTTTTCCTGTTGAACGTGCATATCCGTCAGCTGCATGAGCAGCTCCCTGTTCATGTGAAACAAGGATATGTGTAATATCGTCTGAATTCTTGTATAATTCATCATAAATATTTAAAATTGTTCCTCCCGGGTATCCGAATACTGTGTCAACACCCTGTTCTTTTAAACATTCAATAACTATTTGTGAACCGTTTAATATCATAGCGTTTCCCTCTTTCCCTTATTTATTTGTTTCTAATATAGCTCCTCTGTTACCTGATGTAACCATTGAAGCGTATCTTGCTAAATAACCTGTTGTAACCTTTGGTGTTCTAGGTTTCCAAGCTTCTTTTCTCTTAGCCATTTCTTCATCTGACACATCAATGTGTAATGTCATTTCAGGAATGTTAATCTTAATAATATCGCCTTCTTCAACTAAAGCAATAGGTCCACCTACTGCAGCTTCAGGAGATACATGACCAATTGAAGCTCCTCTTGAAGCACCTGAGAATCTACCATCTGTTATAAGGGCTACTGTTTCGCCAAGTCCCATACCTGCAATTGCTGATGTAGGGTTAAGCATTTCTCTCATACCAGGGCCACCCTTTGGTCCTTCATATCTAATTACAACAACATCACCGGGAACAATCTTTCCACCCTTAATTGCTGCAATAGCATCTTCTTCACAGTCAAATACTCTTGCAGGACCTTCATGTACCATCATTGATTCTGCTACTGCTGAACGCTTTACAACTGAACCGTCAGGTGCAAGATTTCCTTTAAGCACTGCAAGACCACCTGTCTTACTATATGGGTTATCTGTTGGTCTGATAACTTCAGGATTTCTGTTTACACAACCCTTAATGTTCTCACCAATAGTCTTTCCTGTTACTGTCATACAGTCTTCATTTAATAAGCCAAGTTCACTTAACTCATTCATTACTGCATATACACCGCCGGCTTCATTTAAATCTTCCATGTATGTAGGACCTGCCGGTGCTAAATGACATAAGTTAGGTGTCTTTTCACTAATTTCATTTGCAAATGAAATATCAAAATCAAATCCAACTTCATGTGCAATAGCTGGTAAATGAAGCATACTGTTTGTTGAACAACCAAGTGCCATGTCAACTGTTAATGCATTAAGAATTGCATCTTTTGTCATAATATCTCTTGGTCTTATGTTCTTTCTGTATAAATCCATTACAGCCATACCTGCATGTTTTGCAAGCTTAATTCTTTCAGAGTAAACAGCCGGGATTGTACCATTTCCTTTAAGTCCCATACCTAATGCTTCTGTTAAACAGTTCATTGAGTTAGCTGTATACATACCTGAACATGAACCACATGTTGGACAAACCTTTTCTTCAAATTCTCTAACATCATCTAATGTCATCTTACCTGCTGCATTTGCACCAACAGCTTCAAACATTGATGATAAACTTCTCTTTCTACCATGTACGTGACCTGCAAGCATTGGACCACCTGATACGAAAACAGTTGGCACGTTAACTCTTGCTGCTGCCATTAAAAGTCCTGGTACATTCTTATCGCAGTTTGGAATCATAACTAAAGCATCAAACTGATGTGCCAAAGCCATACATTCTGTTGAATCTGCTATTAAATCTCTTGTTACTAATGAATATTTCATTCCTTCATGTCCCATTGCGATACCATCACATACTGCAATGGCCGGGAACATAATTGGTGTACCACCTGCCATGGCTACACCCATCTTTACTGCCTGTGCAATCTTGTCCAGGTTCATGTGTCCCGGAACAATTTCATTATATGAACAAACAATACCAACTAATGGTTTTGCAAGTTCTTCTTCAGTCATCCCAAGAGCATTAAATAATGATCTATGAGGTGCCTGCTGTATACCTGTTTTTACTGCGTCACTCTTCATAATAATAACCTCCGTCAATATAAATATGTATTATATACGTTTTGCTATTTCATCACCCATTTCCTTACAACCAACTAATGTCATTCCTTCTGACATAATATCAATTGTACGAATGTTATCCTCTAGAACCTTCTGAACTGCTGCTTCTACAGCATCAGCCTCTTTATCTAAATCAAATGAATATCTAAGCATCATGGCTGCTGATAAAATTGTAGCAATTGGATTTGCCTTATTCTGTCCTGCAATATCAGGAGCTGCACCATGACTTGGTTCATACATACCAAACTTATCTTCTCTAAGAGATGCTGATGAAAGCATACCAATTGAACCTGTTACCATACTTGCTTCATCTGATAAAATATCACCAAACATATTTTCAGTTACTACAACGTCAAACTGTGCAGGATCTTTTACAAGCTGCATTGCGCAATTATCAACAAGCATATGTGTAAGAGTAACTTCAGGATAATCCTTTGCTACTTCATTTACAACCTTGTCCCATAATCTTGAACTGTCTAAAACATTTGACTTGTCAACGCTGATTACGCTCTTACGTCTCTTCATTGCTATTTCAAATGCCTTAATTGCAATTCTTCTAATTTCGTTTTCATTATATGTTAATGTATCTGTTGCTGTAAGGACTCCGTTAACTTCCTCTGTCTTTCTTTCTCCAAAGTAAAGGCCACCTGTTAACTCTCTTACAATAATCATGTCAAATCCAGCATCTGCCACTGATTCTTTAAGTGGACATGCATCCTTTAACTCCTTGTAAAGATATGCAGGTCTGAGATTTGCAAAAAGATTTAATCCTTTTCTAATTGCAAGAAGTCCAGCTTCCGGTCTAAGATTAGGTGGTAATTCATACCAACTGTCTTTACCAACTACACCTCCTACGGCTCCTAATAACACAGCATCATTTGACTTTGCTGTTTCAAGTGCCTCATCAGTAAGTGGAACGCCATGTTTATCAATGGAAATACCGCCCATGTCCACTTCTGTGTAGTTAAAGCTGTGTCCAAATTTATTACCGACGACGTCAAGCACTTTTCTTGCCTCTGCTACGATTTCAGGGCCAATTCCGTCACCGGGAATAACTGCAACGTTAAAATTCATTGTAATTCCTTCTTTCTATCTAGTTTAAATTAATATGCTATTAAAGATATACCGTGCCATATTAACTCGTAAAATTATACCTTAAAATCCGTCATATTTCAACCATACATATATAATGTATTTCTTGATTATATTTAACATAAGAAAACTGTCACAATAATTTTTACGATTACTGTGACAGTTATTTTAAACATTATATTTAATTATATTTCTTTTTCTTAATCACTCCAAATACTCCTGCAGCCCCTGCAACAGCAGACATAGCTATTCCTGCAACAATTCCTTTCCATGTTGATTCATATCCTGTCTTTGGAGATATTGTACTTGTAGATACATAACTTGAAGGTGCCTTATATCCATTTCCATCTGAAGTGTAATTATTTTTCTTTATCTGATAATCCACATATTTAGTAATCTTATTTTCACTTGTAGTTTCTTCATCTGCATTTTCTGTCGTCTGTTCTTCCGTTGTTGGCTCTTCTGTTGTAGCCTCTTCCGTTATAGTTTCTTCTGTTGTTGGCTGTTCCGTTGTTGGTTCCTCTGTTGTTGTCTCAGGTGGTGTTTCTATTTCTTTTTGTTTGTATACAAATATAATCAAATTATCTTTAGTCTTAATTTTAATTGTTTTTGCTTTGTCAGATTTTTCGTAACCTTCAATTTCTACAGGTTCTTCTGTAACATCTGTTTTGTATTTTGCCTTTTTTGTAACATCATTAATTAATGAGTTTCCATTTTCATCTACATATCTGACTGTATAGTCATATTCATTAATTACATAATGTGCTATAAAAACTGTGTCCTCCTTAATGTGTTCCTTTGAAGGATCCTCAACTGCTATTTCTTCATTTTTTGTTTTTTTAGTCCAGCCGTTAAAAGTATAACCTTCATTTGCGATTTCATTTGGAGTTTTCTCTACTGTTTCATCGTATTTAACTTTATAGTCTTTTTTGCCATCAATAACTCCATTGCCATCTGTTGTAAATTTTACATTATAGATTTTTTTCTTATAAACAAATACTATTTCATTGTTTTCAACATCAATAGTAATTTCTTTCTTATTACTGTCTACAGCATAACCTTCTATTTCTTCTGCCATTTCTACTACAGGCTCACCGTATTTCTTTTTATCAGCATGCTTTTCAGGCAACAACGGATTTCCTTCTTCATCAACATATTTTACAATATAGTTGTATGATAAAGGACCAAATTTTGCTGTAAAAAGTGTATCCTCCAAAATAATTTCACTGGAAGGATTTTCAGATATAGACACGCCTTGTGAAACTGTTTTCTCCCAGCCTAAGAATTCATAGCCTTTATCAGAAATTGGCGTAGGAACTGATGATACACTACTTTCATATTCAACTTCCTGATTCACATCTCCCCTAACGATACCATGTTTGTCAGCAATGAATTTAACATTAAGCAATTTTAACGGAGAGAGCTGGTCTCTGTCTTTTAAAGTTACCTTTTTCCATTCCACACTAAGTTTGTTATTGTTTTTATCGTAGTTTGGAATCGGACCACTTAAAGTTGCCGTTGCATCTGCCTCAACTCCACTATTATCCATTTCCTTATACATACCTGAAATTACAATTGAATCCCCATTATTCATAATCCACTGATTATTTCCATAAAGTTTTTCAAAAACAGCTGATGCATTTCCATTTTTCAAATCAGCTTTTGAAATTGAAACTTTATCTATTTCTTTATTGTTTTTGTCTACCAAAGAAAATGTTAAACTGTCCTCAACAAAATATCCTTCAGGTATAATTAAACCTTCCTTTGTGATTTTAAATCCGTTTTTATCTACAATAGTCATGTCTTTCATGTTGTCTGATTTTGCAGTTACATTATATTCTTCAAAAACTTTTGTGCCACGTTTTAAGTTTCCTTCAAATGCTTTTCCATTACTGTCTACAAATTTTAAATCAAAATCTGCAGCTATTTCATTTCTTGGAATCACAATATTTGTAGAAGGTGTAACCGGTATGTCAGTTGGTGTTTCTTCAATGGTTCCATTATCTGTGTATTTTTTCAAATCAGCAGTAATTTCAACATTTAAATTAGACTGAGCAACTGAATCATAATTTATTTTTTTTGAAATACCCGAAACGGTAATTTTATCCTCCTTATTTAACTTTACACCGTTAAATTTATCTAGAAATTCTTTTACTTTTTTATTATCAGTTAAATCCTGTTTATCAATAAAAAAGCTGTCCTTAACATTTCCGTTTTTGTCTTTTACTTCCACCTTGATTTTATCAGAAACATTTAAATCCTTTCCATTAAGAGATAATGTATCTTTTCCGATTGTCACTCCCAATGTATCATCAACAAACTTCATGTTCCCCATTTTATCGTTACCTGCTGTAAGAATATATTCAACGTCTATATTTTCTCCAACATTAAGACTATCATACTGCGTTAATGTTTTTCCGTTATTTTTGTATACAACTTCAGTTTTTGCATCTGCCTGTTCTAAAATCATATTAGTTTCAATCATTATGTTGCTGTCTGTTGTATGTCTTTCCATATAAAAGAAATCAAAAGAATAAACTTCTCCATCTATTAAACCTAGTTTTTTAGCAACCTCGTTTACATTTAGAACTTCTGACCTTTTTAAATGTGCACCACCAATGTCTAAGGCTAACTTATTGTCAATAAATAAGTACACATCATCATCTCCACTAAATTTAAATTTAAGATTATCTGATTTTTTATATAAAAACTGACATTTTGCTTTCATTGAGAAATGATAATTGTGATTTTTCTTATCATACTTATTGTACATTTCTGTTCCAAATGGAGCAGTTAAATCACTGTGATTTTTGAGAACATTTTTGTCTAATGGATAAAATCCAACTTCCTGACTTAAAAGATTATTAGAATTTTGAGATATTAATTTGTTTTCAGGATCATAGTTTATTTCGTAATCATTGCTAAATCTGTAAAGATTATTAATCAGGTCAAGCTGTAATGTTGAATATGCATTGGTTTTCTTTGATACCTGATTATTTGTTTCGCACCAGAAATTGTTAAGTCTGTAGTATGCATAATCCATACATGATTTGATATCATCCACTCCTGCACCTTTGTCAAACTTTGCCTTTGTGCTGTTGTAGTCCCCTAAGGTTGCCACTGTTTTCTTGTTTTGTTTCTTAGTTATTTGAGTATATATTTTTTTGTATAAATCCGTTCCGTTTGAATAATAAGTATTCTCCATATAACTTTTTACAAGACTTGCAACTTTTTCGACTACCTTTTGTTTATAAACCGGTCTTCCGTTTTCACCCAGAGTATCTTCCACCAGCCCCTTGCCTGCATCTTGTTCTAACAATTCTGTAATATTTTCCAAACTCAAGTTATTTGAAAACTGATTGTTTAAATCATATTCAAATAACAGATTATCTGACAAATGATCATAAATTATTATAGGCATCTTAAGTGTTTTTGGAGCCTGCGCAGCAGAAACATTTTTATCTTTCGATACAACCCCTGACAATACTGTAGTTATAATCATAACCACAACAAGTCCTAATGAAATAGTTTTCTTTTTCATACTTCCCCCTGTTTCCAACTTTTTGCGAAAGCATCTCCCGTAATGCCCTCACCTTATCCATTATATACACAAGGTTTACAATTTATTCCAATTATTTATATTAATTTAGCTTATTTTCTTAAATAGAAAAGACCTTCAGTGGCATCACTACCACCAAAGGTCTTTAAAATACTCAACATCTATACAAAATGTTTATTAAGCGTTTGCTTTTTCAATATCAACAATTGCTGTCTTCTGCATTGGAATACGGCAGTTCTTGTTTCCACCAAATTCTACAATAACAGTATCTTCAGTTACATCAATAACCATTCCATAGAAACCACTTGTTGTAAGAATACTATCTCCAATTTCTACGCTTTCCATTAATGCCTTCTGTTTCTTTTCCTGCTTCTTCTGTGGCTTAATAGCTAAGAAATACATAAATCCAATAATGATTACTACATATACTACTATGATAACCCAGCTTTCGCCTGCACTAGCTGCTGCTAATAAATTCATTATAAATCCTCCTCATAATATGTTTTTGATACAAAGATGTATCTATTTTTTGTCATTTTCTTTGAAACCTTCCAGTTTTTTTGCTTTATATTCTGCAAAATTTCCTGCCTCTATGGCATATCTGATTTCCTCCATCATTGTATTATAAAAATACAAATTATGCAATACACATAAACGCATACCAAGCATTTCTTTTGCCTTTAACAAATGTCTTATGTACGCTCTGCTGTGATATTTACATGCAGGACACTGACAGCCTTCTTCAATAGGTGATGGATCTGTTTCATATTTTGCATTAAATAAATTTAACTTACCCTTATTTGTGTAAACATGACCATGACGACCGTTTCTTGCAGGATATACACAGTCAAAGAAATCTACACCTCTTTCCACTGCTTCCAAAATATTTGAAGGTGTACCAACACCCATTAAATAAATTGGCTTGTCCTTTGGAAGATGTGGTTCAACACTTTCGATAATTCTATACATTTCTTCATGCGTTTCACCTACTGCAAGTCCACCAATTGCATAACCGTCCAAGTCTAATTCTGAAATCTGTTTAGCATGTTCAATACGAATATCATCGTAGATTCCACCCTGATTAATACCAAATAACATTTGATTTTTGTTAATTGTATCTTCTAAAGTGTTAAGTCTGTCCATTTCTACTTTACATCTTTTAAGCCATCTTGTTGTTCTGTCAACAGAATTCTGCATATATTCTCTTGATGCCACACTTGATGGACATTCATCAAAGGCCATTGCTATTGTTGATGCTAAGTTTGACTGAATCTGCATACTCTCTTCAGGTCCCATAAAAATCTTACGGCCATCTATATGAGATCTAAAATGTACGCCTTCTTCTTTAATACTTCTAAGACCTGCAAGTGAAAATACCTGAAATCCACCTGAATCTGTAAGAATAGGTTTGTTCCAATTCATAAATTTATGAATTCCACCCATTTTCTTTACAACCAAATCTCCCGGTCTTACATGTAAATGATATGTGTTTGATAATTCAACCTGTGTTTTTATCTGATATAAATCTTCTGCGGCTACCGCTCCTTTAATAGCTGCCGCTGTTCCAACATTCATAAACACCGGTGTCTGAATAGTGCCATGAACTGTTGTAAATTCTCCTCTTTTGGCATTGCCATCTTTTGCTAATACTTTAAACATAATTAACCTCATTTTTTTACAAACTTTATTAATTATATTATTTATGACAATTTAAAGCAAGAATATATTTTATTATTTTACTTATATTAATTTGATATTATTTTATTTCCTTGTTATAATTGGACAAGAATTTAACAAAAGGGAGGCTATTATGGCTGGTTCAACATATGGAAATATATTTAAAATCAGTACCTGGGGCGAATCTCATGGCAAAGCTTTGGGGGTTGTTGTAGATGGATGCCCTGCAGGTATTAATTTATGTGAAGAGGATATTCAGAAGTTTTTAAATAGAAGAAAACCGGGTCAGTCAAAATTCACTACACAGCGTAATGAAGATGACAAGGTTGAAATTTTATCAGGAGTATTTGACGGAAAAACTACCGGTACCCCTGTTTCCATGGTTGTAAAAAACAAAGATCATCATTCAGCGGACTATACTGACATTGCTTCATACTACAGACCAGGGCATGCGGATTTTACTTTTGACGAAAAATATGGTTTTAGAGATTACAGAGGCGGTGGCCGTTCTTCAGGAAGAGAAACTATCGGTCGAGTAGCTGCCGGAGCTATTGCATCAAAGATTCTTGAATCTCTTGGCATCGAAATTACAACATATTCAAAATCTATTGGTAATGTGGAAATTGACTATAGTAAATTCAAAAAAGATGAAATTCCAAATAATCCAATGTACATGCCTGATAATGATGCCGCAACAAAAGCTGCCGAATTATTAAAAGAAAAAATGAAAGAAATGGATTCTGTTGGTGGCATAATTGAATGTTTAGTTGATGGCATGCCTGCAGGTGTTGGAGAAACTGTATTTGACAAATTAGATGCAAATCTTGCAAAAGCTGTTATGTCAATTGGTGCCATTAAAGGTATTGAGTTCGGTGACGGTTTTAAAGTTACAGAACTAACAGGTTCAACAGATAATGATGGTTTTAAAATTGAAAATGACACTATAGAAAAAACTTCAAACCATGCAGGTGGTATTCTTGGTGGTATGAGCGATGGTTCACAAATTGTTTTACGCGCAGCAGTTAAACCTACCCCTTCTATTGCAAGAAGTCAGGATACAATTAACAAAGCCGGTGAAAACATAAGCATCAACATAAAAGGTCGTCATGATCCTATTATTGTACCTAGAGCTGTAGTCGTTGTAGAATCCATGGTTGCTGTTACTTTAGTGGATATGCTATTTACTAATATGACAGCTAGAATTGACAAGATTGTTGATTTTTATAAGTAAATTTTACAAATACTTCAATTTAAAATATTTAAGAGATAGTTAACTTAGTTTTACTATCTCTTATTTTTTGACTCTTTATTTAATACATTTTCATAAAATAGACCAACTATAAACCATATTGGTGCATAATCAAGTCTAATTACTCCTTTAATATTATATTTACACTTGCTATAATCCCAAGGACACTTAAACGCTTTTTTTAACATACAGCCACTTATAAATTCTGCACTAAATATCCCGAGTGTATACAGTAGCCCACGCTCGGTTCTTTTTACATGATGTTTTTTCAATTCAAAACTGATGGGCTTAATTATTGATGCCATGCCATAAATTGGAAACATCCATATAGATGTATGCCCCATTAGTCGGTAATCTTTTTTTCTGAAGCTATGAATCGATGTGAAAACAACTTCCATGCACCAACCAATAATTCCACATTTTAAAAAATTATAAAATATATTTTTCTTCATATAGTTAATTATTTCCAACTAATTAATATCTATACACAAAAGAAACTGCAAAGAATTTCTTCACAGTTTCCTTTTCACAATTTATTTGATTTTTACCTTCTTAGGTTTTGACCAGACTTTTTATTCATATAAAGGATATTTGTCTGTTAATCCCTTTACTTTTGCTTTTACAGCTTCACAATTACCCTGTGGATCTTCTGCTATCATTGCCATGCATTCAGCAATAACATCCATGTCTTCTGTGTTTAATCCTCTTGTTGTTACGGCAGGTGTACCAATTCTTACACCGCTTGTAATACCAGGTTTCTGTGGATCATTTGGAATTGCATTTTTGTTACATGTAATATTTGCTGCATCAAGTGCAATTTCAAATTCTTTACCTGTTATATTTTTGCTTCTTAAATCTACTAACATAAGATGATTATCTGTACCACCTGATACAAGATCAAATCCTCTGTCTGTAAGTCCTTTTGCTAAAGCCTGTGCGTTATCCACAATGTTCTTTGCGTATGCCTTAAAATCATCTGATAATGCTTCTTTAAAACATACAGCCTTTCCTGCTATAACATGCATTAATGGACCACCCTGAATTCCAGGGAATACTGCTTTGTTTAATTTGTGTTCTAAGGCAAATTCTTCACTTGAAAGAATAAGACCACCTCTAGGTCCTCTTAATGTTTTATGTGTTGTAGTTGTTGTAACATGTGCGTATGGAATTGGACTCATATGCTGTCCACCTGCTACAAGACCTGCGATATGTGCCATATCTACCATAAGATATGCACCAACTTCGTCAGCAATTTCTCTAAACTTCTTAAAGTCAATCTTTCTTGCATAAGCACTTGCACCTGCTACAATTAATTTTGGCTTGTTTTCAACAGCTATTTTTCTTACCTGATCATAATCTATATAACCGTCTTCATTTACACCATAAGATACAATGTTAAAATATGTTCCTGAAATATTAACCTTTGAACCATGTGTTAAATGTCCACCTGCATCAAGACTCATTCCCATTACTGTATCTCCCGGTTTAACTAAAGCAAAAAATACAGCTAAGTTTGCCTGTGCTCCTGAATGTGGCTGAACATTTGCGTATGTACATCCAAACAATTCCTTTGCTCTGTCAATTGCTAACTGTTCTACAACGTCTACATATTCACATCCACCATAATATCTTTTTCCAGGATATCCTTCTGCATACTTATTTGTAAGATGACTACCCATAGCAGCCATAACGCCTTTACTTACTAAATTCTCAGATGCAATAAGTTCAAGATGAGAACGCTGTCTTCCCATTTCGTCTGCCATTGCAGCATAAATTTCCGCATCTGCATTTTTTACTTCATCAAATGAAAACATATATCTACCTCCTAATGTCCTTAAGACCGGCTGCATCTTCCGATGCAACTTTAATCTTATATTACTTTACCATAATACAGTGTATTTTTAAATTATTTTTTTGGAATTTGTAGTAATTTGTTAAAAAAATAACTATTTTCTTAATCTTTTTCGTCTTCTTCATCTACAAAATCTTTTTTTGGTCTTTTTTCATCACATGGATTCTTGATTTGTAATTTACAGTCATTATAACAGCATTTCTCTTTTTCTTTCTTTAGTCTGCCCTCACATTTTGGTGGTGCAAGTTCTAATGGTTTTATTTCTTTTGACAAAAGTCCACTTTCAACGAATTTAATGCATGCGTTTTCTGAATTGTCTCTTAAATTTACCTTTACAGGTTTTGACTTGCCAATATAGGGGATTTCATATACTTCGTAGTATAGAGTTCTGACAAATAAAGAAAGTCCTGCTGAAAATACACCTGTCACTTCATCAAAGTTCATAGCTTTAGCTGTTCCGCTTAAGTTTACTCCATTTACTACAGTATTATTATCCTCATACATACCAACAATGTTGAAATAATAATCTCCACCCTCGTTTATGCCAACACCGTAAGGTGCAAACAACTCAAAGGTTACATTTGAAGGATTTGTTTTTTCGCTATAATAATCGTAATCCGTACTTGTTGTGCTACCTGGTAAATAATTTACTGTAATTGTAGTTGAACCTAAATATTTATGGCACTTGTCGTATAATTTGATTTTTAAAGTAACTGAAATATTAGTTAAGGTAATTTTGAAACAATTTGGTCTCAATGAGTCATCTATTGTAGATACTGCATCATCTGTGTCTGCTAAGTCAATATTTATTACATCAACGGAAACACATTCTGTAGTTGGGAAATTAGCTAATACATCTGCCGGAACAGTTACTTCCCTACAAACATTCACTCCCACTTCATCATACACAACCGGTGCGTATATTGATAGAAATTCAGGCATTCCACAAATAGCATCATTACAAACATCTCTGCGGCATCCACATTTGTGCTCACAACAACATTTTTCTTTTTCCATGTTTATCTCCTTTTTTAGTCTTTCTCTATATATTTTATGCGTTTCATTTTTTATTGTTCTAAAAAACAAAGCTAATAAATATATATACAATAACGGGATTCACCTGTATTTTAATTACATCTGTGTACTAACCTTTAACCATACTAATATTTCAAAAAAGGAGTAATTCATTGTATAAAATTTTAGCATTTGAAAACGGACAACCAATTATTTTGTACATAGAAAACGAAAAAGTTTATATGTATACTGCGGCAAGAGGGAAAATTATTCCAAGAGGACTTTTATTTAATGATGTTGGAAGAGATTTTGACGTTTTTTCCTGTAATAAGCAATATGTGTATTATATTTCTACAGATAATAAAATGAAACTTGCGGTTTTAAACAGGGACAGATTTACGGAATTTTTGTCTATCCCCCTAGGGGACTCTTCACATCAAATGGAAATAGTAAATATTTCACCTTTAATGTGCCAAAACGAGCTTTATATTTTCTACTGTAATCACAATAAAAGTAATAATAAGTATGAAATTTATTATATATTATCAAGTTGTCCTAAAAAAAGTTGTCTCATAAAACGTAATGTTTCCACCAACAAGGGCTTCGATGTTTTTAAGGCTAATAAAAAAATAGGTATTGTTCTAAATGACAGTTATTACTACTTAAGTCCTGAGGAAAAATTAGTAAGTACCGACACTTCTCATAAGGACAAAGAAAAAATCAATACTTTAACTGAAAACATTAATTATTTAAAATCAGTTATATCAGAAAAAAGCAACTGCTTAATTGATGTGCAAAATCTTTTGTCAGAAAAAGAAAACGCAATTCAAAATTTGAAAGAAACTCAGGAAAATATAGTGAAACAGTATAATGAGCTTGCTGAATATGCCGGCAAGCTTCAGGATGAGCTTAGAAAATTTCGCTATATGTAATAAAATGTGCATACATAGCGGGACCTCATTCATATACTAAGAAATTTCGAATTAAATTATTATTCCAAAAAATACCGATAATTCTCTTTAGCACATATTTAATATGCGCCTAGGAAAACTATCGGTATTCTATATATTTTAGCTATATAATTTCTATCTGCTAAATCTAGAATTGATTTCGATTATTAAAACATTACTGCTCTTTGTAATAATCTTCCACAATTATTCTTCTTCCGGCTTAACAATGTCAATTGCTAATTCTTCTAACTGTTTTGAATCAACAGGGCTTGGTGCATTAGTCATTAAACATGAAGCATCTTTTACCTTAGGGAAAGCAATTACTTCTCTAATGTTATCTTCTTTTGCCATGTGCATAACTAATCTGTCAAGTCCGTAAGCAAGTCCTGCGTGTGGTGGAACACCATACTTAAATGCATCAAGTAAGAAGCCAAACTGTTCATGAGCTTCCTCATTTGTGAAGCCTAATGCCTTAAACATTCTTTCCTGAATGTCTTCCTGATGGATTCTAACACTACCACCACCAAGTTCTGTACCGTTTAACACAATATCGTAAGCCTTAGCTCTAACCTTTCCTAAGTCTGTATCAAGATACTGTAAATCTTCTTCCATAGGCATTGTAAATGGATGATGCATTGCAAGATATCTGTTCTGTTCATCTGACCATTCAAACTGTGGGAACTCTACAACCCATAAGAAATTCCATTTATCTTCCGGAATTAATTCAAGTTGCTGTGCAAGTTCTAAACGAAGTGCGCCTAATACGTTCCATACAATCTTGTTCTTGTCAGCTGCAAACAAAAGTAAATCTCCAGGTTCACCTTCCATTGCTTTTACTAAATTATCTAATTCTTCTTCTGTCATGAATTTTGCAAATGACGACTTATAAGTACCATCTTCGTTAATGCAAAGATAAGCAAGACCTTTTGCTCCATTTCCTTTTGCATGGTCAACTAACTTGTCAATCTTCTTTCTTGGCATATGTCCCTGACCTTTAACGTTAATACCTCTAACAGTACCACCGTTTTCAATAGCACCTGTAAATACGCCAAAGCCACAACCTTCAACTACTTTTGTAACGTCAATTAATTCCATGCCAAAACGTGTATCAGGCTTATCCGAACCAAATCTGTCCATAGCTTCCTGCCATGTCATTCTTGGCATTGGAAGTGGGATATCCACGCCTAAAATTTCCTTAAACATAGCCTGTAATAATCTTTCATTTACATCAATAACATCATCAATGTCAACAAATGATAATTCCATATCAACCTGTGTAAATTCAGGCTGTCTGTCGGCTCTTAAATCCTCGTCTCTGTAGCATCTTGCAATCTGCATATATCTGTCAAATCCTGAGCACATTAGTAACTGCTTGTAAAGCTGTGGAGACTGTGGAAGTGCATAGAACTCTCCCGGATGTACTCTACTTGGCACTAAATAGTCTCTAGCTCCCTCAGGAGTGCTTTTACACAAAGTTGGTGTTTCGATTTCAAGGAAACCTTCACCCTGCATGAACTTTCTAATAAAAGTTGTAACATCACTACGCAACTTAATATTTTTCTGTAATGATGGTCTTCTTAAATCAAGATATCTGTACTGTAATCTTAATTCTTCTCTTGTGTTAATATTTTCTTCAACAGGAAATGGTGGTGTATCAGATTCTGATAAAATGCGAAGTGTATTAACTGTAACTTCAATATCACCTGTTGCTAAATCTTCGTTAATTGCGCCGCCACGCTTTCTAACTACACCTTCTACTGCAATTACGAACTCACTTCTAAGATTTTTAGCTTTTTCAAAAACTTCTCTATCATTTTCGTCAAATACTAACTGAAGAATTCCTGATCTATCTCTTAAATCAATAAAAATAAGACTTCCTAAATTTCTTCTTTTCTGAACCCAGCCCATAACTGTAACTGTTTCACCAATATTTTTATTACTTACTTCTGTACATCTGTGACTTCTGTGAAGTCCCTGCATTGACTCTGCCATAACTTTTCCTCCTATTTTAACGGATTTTTATAAAATTCCTTAAAGTTCTCAAAGCCCTGTGTCTTTAACTGCTCTTTTTGGAATTTTTTATTCTTGTTCATTCTTGTTACAAGAACCTGTGTACCTGTTTTTCTTTCTTCCTGTGCTTGTGCAATAACTTCACAAAGTCTGTCGCCTTCAACACCTTTTTCAATAAGGTATACAACCTTGTCATAATCTTCAGGGATTTTGAAGCCCTGTTCCATTAATAATAAAACAATTCTTTCAAATCCAATTGAAAAACCACATGCCGGTACATCATGACCTGTGAACTTACCAACCATCTTGTCATAACGACCACCGCCACCGCAGCTTCCGCCAAATTCAGGAATTGCTATTTCAAAAATTGTTCCTGTATAATATGACATACCTCTAACCAATGTTGGATCAAATACAATTTCAAAATCAGATGACTTTGTAGCCTTAACACTGTCTATAATTTCATCCATCCACTGTTTTACATCATCACCCATGAAATCTCCAAGCTTATCTGCTAGGTATCCAATAGGATCTGCCTGATTTTCAATCTTTTCAAATAACTGTATATATTTTTCAACTGATTCAGGGGCGAAATCGTATTTAATTAATTCTTCCTTAACGCCTTCTAAACCAATCTTGTCCATCTTATCAAGAATAATGAAAACGCTGTCAAATGACTCTTCAGGGAAACCACTGTATGAAGCCATTGCCTTTAAAATTCTTCTTTCATTAATTCTAATCTGGAAATTCTTAAATCCTAACTTTCCAAGTGTAGTTGTTGTTGCTAAAATAAGTTCAATTTCAGCTAAGTTACTTGGATCACCTAATATATCAATATCGCACTGCATAAACTGGCGATATCTTCCCCTTTGTGGTCTGTCTGCACGCCAAACATTTCCCATCTGTAATGCCTTAAATGGTGATGGTAAATCGTTGGCATTTTTTGAATAATATCTAACAAGAGGAACTGTTAAGTCATATCTTAAACCATTATCAACTACATCCATTTCTTCCGTAGCTGTTTCTAAGTTTAACTTTTCTCCTCTTTTTAAAATCTTAAAAATTAACTTTTCGTTTTCTCCACCCTGTTTGCTTGTCAGGTTTGTAATGTGTTCCACGCAAGGTGTCTCAATCTGAGTAAATCCAAATGCATTATAAGTTTCCTTAATTACATTCTGTACATAATTTCTTATTTTCATTTCTTCAGGAAGAATATCCTTCATTCCTGTAACCGGTTTCTTACTTAAAGCCATGTTTTTGCTCCTTATATTTTTCTAACTTGTATATTTTACTATTAAATAGAAAAGAACACAAGTGTTGTATCTTTTATTAATTTACAAAATAACTTCTTTTTCTGTCAATCATTTCGTCAATTCTGTCAATATACTGGTCTACATTTTTCAATGTATCAATTCTAGTGGCACTTTTTCTGTCAGAAGAAAGTAGTTTTGTAACTGCTCCTGCTCCACATGCCCATACATTCTGATAGTCTCCCATCATAAGTATGTTGTAAATTCCTTCTTTACCGGGCAATGAATAACCTACATTTTCCTGATTACCTGCCATATTTTTTTGTCTGTACAAATAGTATGGCTTCATACCCATTTCATAAGCATATTCTTTTGTAATATCCATTAACTTTGTATTGTTATCAAAATTTAAATCTGAATATTTTTGTCTGTTCATGTTAAGTCTTGAACCACGTTTTAATGCCAGGGAATGTACTGTAATACCATCTGGTGCCAGCTTCAAAGCCTGTTCCATTGAATATTTAACCATGTCCTCTGTTTCATTTGGTAGACCGATTATAAAATCCATATTTATGTTATCCATGCCACAATCTCTTGCCAAATTAAAAGCCTGTATTACCTGTTTGACTGAATGTTTTCTACCTATAATGTCTAGAGTTTCCTGATTCATTGTCTGTGGATTAATGGAAATTCTTGAAACATTTTGTTTTTTTAAAGTCATTAATTTATCTCTTGTAATGCTGTCCGGTCTGCCTGCTTCAACAGTAAACTCCTTTACATTACTGAAATCAAAATTATCTTTTAATGCATTTACTAATCTGTCTAACTGCGCAGGTTCAAGTGTGGTTGGCGTACCACCACCAATATATACTGAATTAAGTTCTTTATCCTGTAATTGCTTACCTAGGAATCTCAATTCCTTAATAACTGAATCCACATAAGCATCTACTTTTTCCTTATATCTGTTTAAAGGATAGGATGTAAATGAACAATAAAGACAAGTTGTTGGGCAAAATGGTATACCCACATATAAACTATAATTGCCCTTGTAATTAACATTTGAAAGTACCTTATGTTCCATGTTTGAAACATCCATTGCCAGGTCCAACTTGTTATCAGAAATAAAATATGTTTCTTTCATTTCTTTTCTTATTGCTTCATCTGAAAGTCCCTGTTCTTTTAACATACCCGGAATTTTTGCCGGTCTGATACCTGTTAAATTACCCCAAGGCAGGTCCTGTCCTATATCTTTTCTCATTAAACAGTACAAAAGCTTTTTAAGAGCGTTTTTTGTCTCCCTTCTATCCTGAAAGTCACAACAAATTTCGTCTTCAAAAAGCTTCTTGGCCTCATCGTACAATGATGCAGTAATTTTTTCTTCCTGAAAAATCACTTTTAGTGTTCTGTATGACTCCTCTAAATCTTCATTAATTTTAAAAGGCTGTCCCACATAAAAAGCCTGCACCATTGACTGAATATCATATTCAAATTGTTTAGGTTCTATCTGAATGTCTATCATTAATAATATACCTTTTCGTTATCTATAGTTGTCATATCCATATGTCCCGGATAAACAGTTGTTTCGCCTGGAAGCACTAACAATTTTTCTTTAATTGATCTGATAATTGCCGCTTCACTTCCCCCTGGAAAATCTGTTCTACCTCTGCTCTGATGGAAAAGTGTGTCACCACTAAACAAAACTTCATCTTCTGCTATATAATAACAACCACTTCCCTGCGTATGACCAGGCGTTAAAATAAACTTAATTTCCTTATCTGCAATAGTAAACTTATCACCATCTCTTAAATATTTGTCTGCACAAATGCTTACAGGATTTCCAAACATTGATGATAAATTTGCTCTTGTATCTACTAAAAGCCTGTCTTCTTCTTCAGAAGCATATACGGGAATATTGTATTTTTCCTTTAATTCCGTTACAGCACTAATGTGGTCTGCATGACCATGTGTAAGCAAAATTGCTTTTGGAATCATTTCTATGTTACTAACATTAACACTGATTTTTAAAGCATCATCACCGGGATCAACAATAAATCCCTCTTTTGTATCTGTGTTCATACATAAATAACAGTTAGTATAACATTCACTAACTAATACGCTTCTAATTTTGATATTTCCCATCTATTTCTCCTTTTCAAAAATGGAAGACAATTGTTATCCACTACACTATACCCACTGTGCCACCTGACAAATTAACGAAAGCACGCTCCCGCTGCCAAACGCTCGTAGCGGTTCTATCAAGCCGACTACGCTGCCTTGATGAACCCACGGCGTTAGAGCACTTTCTTCTAATTTTGTCAGTTGCCACAGTGAAGAAATTAATTTCCATAACATAACAATTGTCTTCATTTTTTCACATTACAAAATGTCAATTACAACGTTTAACTGCTTGTTCGCTCAATATCAATGATACTGTCAATTGTTCGAATTTTTGCAATTAAACTGTTTAATTCTTCTGTACCCTGTATTGCAAATGTCATTGTAATTGTGGCAATGTCAGACTTGCTTGTTCTACTATTGATGCTATTTACATCAATATTTCTTTCTGTAAATATTCTTGACAAGTCTGTCAAAATACCGACTCTGTTGTTTGCATAAATAACAATTTCTGTCATATATTTGCCGTCCTGCTTGCCTTCGTCAGCAGCCCAGCTTGCCTCAATTAATCTACCTCTTTCAATATCAGGAAGATTCATAATATTGATACAGTCTGTTCTATGAATCGAAACACCACGTCCTCTTGTTACAAAGCCCACAATTTCATCACCCGGTACAGGACTACAACATTTAGAAAATCTAACTGCTACGTCATCCATACCTTCAACAATAATACCGCTCTTAGAATTACTTTTTCTTGGAACATTTGCCTTATTATTGTTTGTGTCTTTTAATACATCATCGTCTGTTATTTCAACCTTGTGTTCCTTCTCGTATTCATCAAGAAGTTTATTTACAATCTGACCTTCTTTTAAGCCACCATGACCAATTGAAGCAATAAGAGAATCCCACTCTTTGTAACTGTATTTCAACCGAACTTTTTCCATATATGCAGGCTTTAATATTTCTGATAAATTAATATTCTTTGCCTTGCAATATTTTTCAATAAGTTCTTTACCTTTTACTATATTTTCTTCTTTATTTTGCTGTTTAAACCAAACATTAATTTTATTTTTTGCCTGTGTGCTCTGAACAACCTTCAACCAGTCTCTACTTGGACCTGTAGAGTTATTAGATGTAATAATTTCCACTCTGTCACCGTTTTGGAGCTTGTAGTCGATATTAACCATCTTGCCATTAACTCTTGCACCAACCATCTTATTACCTACTGCACTATGAATACTGTATGCAAAATCAATTGGTGTAGAACCGCTTGGTAAATTCTTTACATCACCATTTGGTGTGAAACAGTACACTCTTTCAGAGAACATGTTCAAATCATCTTTTAAAAGATTAATAAATTCATGGTTATCTGACATGTCTCTCTGCCATTCGAGAATCTGTCTTAACCAGGCAATTTTCTGCTCTTCATTATCGCCGTCACCTGTAATATTTTCCTTATACTTCCAATGAGCTGCGATACCATATTCAGCAGTTTTATGCATTTCGTATGTTCTAATCTGAATTTCAAATGGTTGCCCATTTGGTCCAATTAATGTTGTATGAAGTGACTGATACATATTCTGCTTTGGCATTGCAATATAGTCTTTGAATCTTCCCGGCACAGGAGTGTATTTCTCGTGTATTATACCTAACGCCCCATAACATTCCATTACACTGTCAACAATAATTCTTACTGCAAAAACATCATAAATCTGATCCAAAGTCTTGTGTTGCATAGTCATTTTCTTGTAAATACTAAAATAATGCTTTACACGACCATCTATTGTTGCTTTAATACCTGCCTTTTCAATATAGCCTGCCACCTCAGCAATTAAGTTACTCATAAACTCTTCACGATGTTCTAATCTTTCATGAACACCGTCAACTAATTCTTTGTATTTTTCAGGCTCTAAATATCTTAAAGCTAAGTCATCTAATTCAATCTTAATTTTAGAAATACCTAGTCTGTCAGCAATTGGTGCATAAATGTCCATTGTCTCTTTTGACTTTTCTTTCTGTTTTTCAGGTGTCATATACATAAGCGTACGCATGTTATGTAATCTATCCGCAAGCTTAATCAATATAACTCGAATGTCCTTTGCCATTGCCAAAAACATTTTACGCAAGTTTTCTGCCTGCTCTTCCACCTTATCAACATCGTAATCTAATTTAGTAAGTTTTGTTACGCCATCAACCAGGTCTGTTACTTCTTCGCCAAATTCCTTAATCATTATTTCACGGGTTGCGGCCGTATCTTCCATTACATCGTGAAGAAGACCTGCCATAATTGATTCTTTATCCAACTCTAAATCAGCTAATATTAAAGCTGTATGAATTGGATGAATAATGTATGGTTCTCCTGACTTTCTTTTCTGGTCTCCATGTGATTTTTTTGCAAAATTATATGCCTTATCAATCATCCTTAAATCGTCTGCTGATGGATGATAATGCTTTATTTTTTCAATTAATCTTGCATATAATTCTTCAGGAGTTGCCTGTTCTTCTTCTTTTGGGATTACTCCATGATTTTCAATTTTAATGTTTTTGTTTAAATCTGTCATATCTCAATCCTTTTTATTTTCCATCGTATGTTACTACTGCATCTACTCTATATTTTGAAAGTTTTTCTCTTCCTTTAAGTCCTGCAAGTTCAACTAAAAACAGGTTATCTACAACTTCTCCTCCTAATTTTTCAACTAACTTAATAGCTGCTTCAATTGTACCACCTGTGGCAATTAAGTCATCGACTAAAATAACTTTCTGACCGGGTTTAATTGAATCTATATGCATCTCAATTTCAGCTTTTCCATATTCTAAATCATAGCTTTCTGAAATTGTCTCACATGGTAATTTACCTTTTTTTCTAACTAATACAAATGATTTTCCAAGTAAGTAAGCTAAAGGCATTCCAAATATAAAACCTCTTGCCTCTAAACCAACAATTACGTCAAAATCTATATCTTTAATCTTGTCCAACATTGAATCTATAGCAATCTTTAATCCCTTTGGATCCTGTGTTACTGTTGTAATATCTCTAAAGATAATTCCAGGTTCAGGGAAATCCGGTATACTTCTAATATATTTTTCTACTTCATTCATTCTTCTTGTCCTCCTTATGAATGCTTTTAGCAAAATCTGTCAATTACGATTTGTATTTGGCTATTACCGTTAAATTCGTTTATTGTCGGGTAATATGTAGCCATTATCTCAATGTTGTTTTTCTCCCCTACTAAAGCCTTGTTAATTTCTTCCTGACCGAATTTATTTTTCAAAAATTCCATAAAATCAATAACACGGCTAAAAATCATTGCAGTCATTGTATATGAACTGCTATTTGTAATGGTAAGTTTCAATACGTTACCATTCTTACCCAATATTTGTAATTTATTTATTTTTAAATGCTTTTCAGCAAATATTGGCTTTTCATTACCTTTACCAAATGGTTTGATAATACTTAACTCCTGTATCATATTCATTGTAACATATTCAAGGGGGAGTTGCATATCAATCCATACCTTTAAATATAAATCTTCTTGAGTTAAATTACAATTTTCATTTAGTTTTTTTCGTAAAATATCTATATTTTCTTTTGGAAGGGACACACCTGCAGCCATTTTATGGCCACCAAATTTAGTAAATAATTCTTTTACCTTAGTAAGCTCAGCATACATGTCATATTCTTCAATGGAACGTCCAGAACCCTTTACGCCTTCTACAGCATCTGTTAAAACAATGGTTGGTTTATTATATTTTTCCCTTACACGACCTGCAATAATTCCAGCAATACTTTCATGGCAATGTTCCAAATATATAACCAAAACTGAATCATCTAATTGTTCTGCTTTTTCAATAGCTTCTTTAGTTCCTTTTTCTGTTAAATCTTTTCTTTCATCATTTAATTTTTTCAAAGCCCCGGCTAAAACTTCTGCGTGTTTTTCATCTTCACATTCAAGCAAATCCATTGCTTTTTTAGCAGTGTCAAGTCTGCCACTGGCATTTAAACATGGTCCAAGCACAAAGCCAAAATGATAGGAATCAAGATTTTTTTTATTCAACTTACACTGATTAATTAAAGCATTAATTCCTATATCATTACTTGTTTTTAAAGCTTCCAGACCTTCCTTAACAATTATTCTGTTTTCTCCCTTTAATTCTACCACATCGCATACAGTTGCCATAGCACCATAAGGTAATAATTTTAATATAAATCTTTCGCTTACATGCATATTTTCAAATAGGGCACGCATAAACTGAAATGCCACCATCGCTCCACATAATTCTTTAAAAGGATATTGACAATCTTTTTGCTTATGATTAACTATTGCATCTGCCATTGGTAAAATATATTCTTTTTTACCATTATTTTCTTCAAAAACAACTTCATGATGGTCTGTTACAACAACAGTCATTCCCAATTCTTTTGCATATTCTATTTGTTTTATGGCAGCAATACCATTATCACATGTAACAATAGTATCAACACCCTGGTCGTATGCCTGTTGTATTAATCTTTCATTAATTCCATAGCCATCTTCAATTCTATGTGGTACAACCACATCCACATCAGCGCCTAAATACTTCAAACAGGTATGTAAAATATAGCCGGAACATATACCATCAACATCATAGTCGCATATAATTCTGATTTTACTTTCATTATTTATTTTTATACTCAAAATATTAACTGCCTTGTCCATGTCCTTAAACAACCATGGAGAACTTATTTCATTTATAGTTCCGTTAAGATATTGCTCTATTTCCTTTTCTGAGACAACGTCCCTGTTTCTCATTAATCTTGCAGTAATAGGACTAATATTATATTTTTTTGCAATACCATTAAAATCTGCTTTTTTTGTTTGTAAAAACCACTTTTCATTCATAGTTAATCACCATTTTAAAGAAGAAAAGCGGCACCATCAATAGATGATACCGCTCAATAAAATCTTAATTATTTATCGTATTTCTTACCTTTCATAATGTACCATAAAGAACCAGTAACAAATACTGATGAGTAAGCACCAGCTACAATACCTACCATTAATGGTAATGTAAATTCTCTAATAGATGATACACCCATTACAAAAATCATAAATACCATTATAAATGTTGTAAGTGAAGTATAAATACTTCTTGTAAGTGTTTGTGTAATACTCTGATTAATAATATCAATCATTGTATCTTCACGTTTCATTATAGCCTTGTTTTCTCTAATTCTATCGAAGATTACGATTGTAGCGTTAATTGAGTAACCTACAATTGTAAGCAAACATGCAATAAATGTTGTTCCTACTGTTACTCTTGATAAGCCGTAGAAGCCTACAACAATAAGTACGTCATGTAATAAAGCTATAACAGCTGCTAAAGCAAAATGTACATTCTTAAATCTGAACCAAATATAAATTAACATACAAATTGTTGCTATAACTGTTGCAACAACAGCATCTGTTTTCATTTCAGAACTGATTGTATCTGAAATTTCTGTATCATTAAAGTTCTGCTTGTCATCCTTAGCCTGATATTTGCTAATTAATAAATCTTTAAATTTATCCATTTGTTCACCTTCAAGTTTCTTTGTCTTGATTGTGAATAATCCCTTATTATTTGTATCCTTCTGAGCCTGTATGTCATTTGTTGAAAGTAAATCTGCAATTGCAGGTTTTACTTCTTTATTAAATTCATCAATTGTATAGTCTTTATCAAACTGTACCTGAATTGATGTACCACCCTTAAATTCAATGCTAAAGTCAAATGGGCCATTACCCTTAGCAGTGTTAAAGATAATTCCGCCAATTCCTATTACTATAACAGCAATTGATATAACAAACCATACAGCTCTCTTTTCAACAAATTTAATTGTTTTCTTAACTCTTTCTTTACCGTAGAATACAGGCTTCTGGAATCCCATGTAGTAAAGCATCCATACAAGACCTCTTGAAATTACAAGAGATGTAAATAACTGGATAAAAATACCAATCATAAGAGTTGTTGCAAATCCCTGAACTGTACCTGAACCCTTAATCCATAATACTAATGCAGCAATAAATGTTGTAACGTTACCGTCAACGATTGCTGATGTTGCTTTCTTAAATCCTATTCCAATAGCACTCTTAACATTCTTACCTGCGGCAATTTCCTCTCTAATACGTGCATAAATAATTACGTTAGCATCAACTGCCATACCAATATTAAGAATAATACCTGCAATACCAGGTAATGTAAGTGTTAAGTCAAATCCGTTAAGTGCTAAAAGCATTAACTCAATGTATGATATTAAAGCCAAGCCTGCAGCTAAACCTGGAATTCTATATACCAATAATAAGAATAAAATAATTATAATAAAACCAACAATACCTGCCTGAATACTCTTTGATAAAGCATCACTACCTAAGTTAGCACTCTGAACGCTATGGCTTAATTCATCAAGCTGTACTTCCAAAGAACCAATACCGATGTTTGTAGCAAGTGTCTGAGCTTCTTTTAATGTGAAATCACCTGTAATCTGTGCCTGTCCACCTGTAATGACAGCCTGAATTTTTGGAGCACTTAAAACTTCATCATCATAAATGATAAATGACTGTTCGCCAACATGAGAACTTGTCATTTCACCAAAAGCCTTTGTTCCTTCTGAGTTGAACTGTAAATTTACGATGTTTTCATTTACACCTTTATCGTTTGTTGTAGCCTGTCCTTCAGCACTGGCTACTGTATCACCTGTTAACCATACCTGATAATAACTCTTATCTACCTTAATGTATTTCTTATTCTTTAATTCAGCCTTTGTTGGTGTGTACCCACTCTTTGCCGCTGTACAGAAATATAAAATACCCGGTTTTCCTAATTCATTTAATACTTCATCAGCATCGTATGCACCTGGAATTTCAACAGTAATTCTGTCTTCACCAGCCTTATATGCTGTTGCTTCTGTACTAAATGCAGCAATTCTCTTTTCAAGTTTTGCTCTTGTTTTTTCTAAAGTATCTGCTGTTAAATTACTTTTATCAGATTCTGCTACCTGATATGTAATACTTACACCACCCTTTAAGTCAAGACCCTGAGTAATGTATTTTGCCTGGCCACGATCCCCTATACCAAACATAATAACGTAACCTGCAAAAGCAAGTACGGCAAGAGAAATAATAAATGCTATTATTCCCTTTGTTTTGTTCATCTTAATTTTCATCTTTTACCTCTTTCTTAGTCAGCATCCGCTAAAGCTGCCTTTATCATTATTGAGCATTCCACTCTTTTTTTCTGCATTTCACAACCTATGTCATAGGCATCATTTATTGTACCGTGGAAATTGTATGAGTTTGCTGCACATCCACCACTACAATAAAATTTTGAAAAACAGTTTTTGCACTTTTCTTTTGAATATACGTTGCAATCACCAAATGTTTCAACTATATCGTTTCTAACGATTCCGTCATTTACATTCCCCATTAAGAAATCTTCATTGCCAACAAACTGATGACATGGATAAAAATCTCCCCAAGGTGTAACTGCTAAGTATTCCGTACCTGAACCACATCCTGATAATCTCTTATAAACACATGGTCCCTGATTTAAATCAATCATAAAATGGAAAAAGTTAAAGCCATTACCTTCTTTTTCCCTCTTAATATATTCAAGAGCTAATTTATCGTACTCTTCCATAATTTTAGGTAAATCTTCTTCTCTTATAGAGTATGGATCTTCCTCCGGTCCAACAACCGGTTCAATAGACATTTGTTTAAATCCTAAGTCTGCAAAATGCTTCACATCTTCAGAAAAATCTAAATTATCTCTTGTAAATGTACCTCTTACATAATAGTTTGTCTGATTTCGGCTATCTGCAAGTTTCTGAAACTTTGGAACAATAAGGTCATAACTACCCTTACCTGTTCTAAAAGGTCTCATTCTGTCATTTACTTCTTTTCTACCATCTAAACTTAAAACTACATTTGACATTTCTTTATTAAGATATTCCATTATCTCGTCATTTAATAAAACACCATTTGTAGTTAATGTAAATCTGAATTTCTTATTATTTGGTTCTTCAAGTGAACGACCGTATTCAACTAACTGCTTTACAACATCCCAGTTCATTAATGGTTCGCCACCAAAAAAGTCAACTTCCAGATTAACTCTGTTTCCTGAATTTGCAACTAAAAAGTCTAAAGCTTTCTTACCCACTTCAAAACTCATTAATTCTCTACGGCCATGGTATTCACCTTCTTCTGCAAAACAATACTTGCATGCTAAGTTACAATCATGAGCTATATGTAAACATAGAGCCTTAACTACTGTCTGACGTGTTTCCTTAAACTTTTCTACGAAAGGCTGATATATATCCTCAGTAAACAACTGTCCATCTTTCTTCAACTGTTCAACTTCGTCAATAACTTCTCTTATCTCTTCTTCTTTGTACTTTGAGCTAAGTTTTGAAATTATAGCTTCAGCATCAAGTTTTTCAAACAATTCTATAACATCGTATGTAACATCATCAACAACATGAACCGCTCCACTGTTGACATCTAATACAATGTTGTACCCATTGCTTTTATATTGATGAATCACTGTAATTTTCCTCCCTTTTTAACGCACTATAACAGAGTTGAGTGCTCAACTCTGTTATAGTGTAAATTAATCAATATTAAATTATTTGTTTTCGCAAGTCTGGTTTCCTACTGTACATGATGTCTTGCAAGCTGACTGACATGATGTCTGACATTCACCACAACCGCCTTTTTTCATTGTGTCCTTTAATGTTTTCTGATTTAATGTTTTGATATGTTTCATGGTTTTCCTCCAATACTTATTTGCGTAAAAAGATACTTACGCATAATTCTTATGGTATTATAACACATAAAACGTTTTTTTCAAACGTTTTTTTAACTAACCATTCCTCCGATGGTTCCACCCCCTACAGATGCCAGTAATAATTTTATAATTTCTATTGTTTCACTATTAATTTGACCGTTCACTATTATCGAAACTAAAACTATGACAACAGCATATATGAGACCTGATATGGCTCCCCACATAAACTTCCCTTTATCCATAACTTTTCCTATTACATAACCGCCTGCAAAGGTAGCTATGACATATGTAGCAAGAATTAAAATTTGTATGGTGCTATAGGCTGGTGAGATTTTTAAAACAATAAATGCAACTGCTACTATTAGCACAAAACTTACAATCATTTCTAAAAGTAAGTCTTTTAAAAAAGATAAAATAATTTTGCCCATTTTACTCCTTTTTTCATTTTTTCTTTATTTTATTACAGTGTCAAAATGCCTTATTCTACCTGTACTTTTTTAATAATGGTATTGACATTGAAAGACCGTAATCAGAATTTAGGTATTCTCCTCCCCAAATATTTTTATAATAAATTATATTTGTGGGCAATATAATTTATTACAATTCTTGACTTTAACAGGTTCATTATGTAAAATCTTCCTTAACAAGTCAGGGACTTGAAATATTATTAATTTATAAGGAGAAAGTTATGGGACCCAGTGACATAGCTCTGCTATGCGTATTACTTATTTTATTATTATTCTCGGCGTTTTTTTCTTCAGCCGAAACAGCTCTTACCACTACTAACAAGGTAAGACTTAGAATGCTTGTGGAGGAAGGCAACAAACAGGCCATTATTCTTGATAAGATTTTAGGTAATTCAAGAAAAATGCTTAGTACAATTTTAATTGGAAATAATATTGTAAATATTGCCGCTTCTTCTTTAACAACAATTTTTATGCAAAGTGTTTTTAACGTAAGTTGGATTGTTAGTATTGGCGTTGGTATTCTTACACTTGTAATTATTATTTTCGGAGAAATTATTCCTAAGACAGTTGCATCAATTCATGCAGAATCAATTGCGCTAGCTTATGCTAAACCAATTAATTTCTTTATGGTTGTACTTACACCTATTATTTTTGTTTTAAATTTATTCTCAAGTTTATTCTTAAAACTTTTTAGGGTTAATGTTAATTTAAATTCTAAATCAATTACTGAGGATGAACTTAGAACTTTAGTTGGTGTCAGTCAGGAGGAAGGCATAATTGAAGAAGACGAAATGGATATGATTAACAACGTTTTCGATTTTGGTGATACATGTGCTAAAGATATTATGATACCAAAAGTTGACATTACAATGGTTCCTTTAGATATTACCTATAATGATTTATTAAACGTCATTAGAAAAGACAAATTCACAAGAATGCCTGTTTACAAGGAAGATTCAGATAACGTAATCGGCATTATAAATATTAAAGATATGATGTTAATGGGTGTAAACCCAAACAATTTTGATATAACAAAGATTATGCGCGAGCCATACTTCACTCACGAAAAAGAAGAATTAAATGACCTTCTTATGGAAATGAGAAATAAAGAACCGGGCATGTGTATTGTTTTAGATGAATACGGTCAGACTGAAGGTCTTATTACTTTAGAAGATATTGTTGAAGAAATTATCGGCGATATACATGATGAATTTGACGAAGCTGAGGAACAGGTTATCAGACCTGTTGGCGAAAACGAATATATTGTTGAAGGTTCTATTAATCTTGATGATTTTAACGACCAGTTAGGCACTGAAATTGATTCAGAAGATTATGAATCATTAGGTGGTCTTATTATTGAACATCTTGACCGTCTTCCTAATAAGGGTGACAGTGTTGTAATTGACAATTGCAAATTAACAGTTATAAAAATGGACGAAAAACGAATTGACTTAGTAAAGGTTGTTGTCACTCCTAAAGAAGACGAAACAACTGAATACGATACGGAAAATGAGGAATAAACAATAAACATTTGCTTCTTGAAGGGTACCATTATATTTTTTTCTATTTGAACAAATATAATGGTACCCTTTTATGCAATAATAGACTATCATTACACAAAAAAAGAATTGGCGATTGCCAATTCCTTTTTTCTTTTTATAGTATCTTGAAACTTTCAAAACACCTCATTCTTTTATCTTAATTTTCTGCCGTATTCAAATCCTATCATTAGGCAATATTTTGTTGAAACAATAAATATCATCATTAATGCTATTCCAAACAAAAAACCTGTTATTACACGTCTTGTATTTGTACTTTCGTATTTTGTTTTTGCCTGAATAACGCCGTCAATTATTAGTGGGCATAAAAGTGCAACCCAAACACATATATGAATATTTATTAGAAAATAACATCCAAATATTGCACATATCATACCAGTAAGTTCACCTGTACATCTTGCGCATATTGGAAACTGTTTTCCTTTATAGAAAAAAGAACGATCTGAACGTCTATGACAGCCAAAAATAATTGGTAGCCATTTATAAAACCACTGTTTCATTTTATACGCCAAAAGCTACTCCTGCTCCAACTCCAACAACAATCATTAATACGTACCATAATACTGAAACGCAAACACTAACTAATGCTCCGATTCCTGCTGCTTTTGAATTTTTAGGCTTAGTATCTCTCCATACCAAAAACAAAATCAATCCTACAATTGGAATACAACATCCTAACAATCCCCATCCTATGCTTCCTGTATCATCAGAAGCCGGCTGATTATTACCTGTTGCCACTCCACAATTAGGACATACAACTGCCAAATCATCAATTTCTTTTCCACAATTTTTGCAATACATTTCTTCATCCTCCGTATTTCATAATTTTCTCATTTAGTATATCAACATATTATTTTAGTGGCAATACATTTTAAACTTTTTGTCATTTTTTATTACATTTTTACAAACAATGTAATAAATATTTTTATAAATAAAAGTCTTAGTATAATATACTATGTAAATCGCTACAAACAGTTTATTTAACTATTACTTTGCACTTGGCTTTTTTCCCACCGTCTTTTGTTCTTACCACAATGTAGCATTTTCCTTTTTTTAGTGCCTTTACTTTTCCCTTTGACACTTTTGCGATTTTTTTATTTATAGTTTTCCATGTCACCTTTTTATTTGTAGCCTTGCTAGGTGTAATAGTATATTTAAGTTTATATTTTTTGCCCTTCTTTAATACTAATTTCTTTTTGTTAAGTTTTATTTTTTTTACAGAACGAACAGGTGTAGGCATACCAATGCATGTTCTACGTGGCTCAATGTACTCTTGCTTTTTGTATAAATTATAGTTGCTCCAACTATTTTTGTATTTGTTGGAATACCATATTACAACATCATCTTTACCTAAAACAAATTTGCCTAAATCATTTGGTTTATTTCCGCAAAAAGTAACTTTTTCTAAATTACTGCAATTATTAACTGCTCCATCTTCAACTTTTGTAACAGTTATTGGGAATTTTATTCGTTGTATGTTTTTATTTTCGCAAAAAGTATTTTTTGCAATTGTTTTAACACCTGTTTTTACTATAACTTCTATGCCTTGCATTGCAGCTGGATAGCATAAAAGATGTGTTTTGTCCTTATTAAAAAGCATACCATTTTCACTGGCATATTTTTTATTTTTACTGTCTAATGTTATCTTTTCCAAAGATGTGCAGCCTGCAAAACAAGAACTAACACTTGCATTTTTGCCATTAATTCCTTCAACCATATTTCCGTCATTTATTTCTGCAAGGGATTCAACAGTTGATGGAATTGCTATTTCTTTAAGGCTTTTACAATTAGAAAATGCATATATGCCTATACTTTTTGTTCCATTAGGAATTACAATTTCCTTCAAACTTTTACAGCCACTAAAGGCACCTACACCAATGCTTTCAAGGCTTTCAGGTATATTAATGCTTTCAAGGCTACTACAGCCTTCAAAGACTCCATCACTTAAATCTTTAATACTATTAGCAATGCTTACCTTTTTCAAATTTTCGCATTGACCAAACGCTTTTCTGCCTAAATATTTTACATGTTCAGGTATAACAAATTCTGCTACGTTTTTACCTCTTGGATACAAAAAAATCACTTCTTTGTTTTTGCTATATAAAACTCCATCTTCGCTGGAAAATTCACTGTTATTGTCATCAACAATAATATTTTCCAAGTTGTCGCATCCATTAAAACAAGGAAATGCTTCCCTTGAATTGCTTTCAATATTTTTTATATTCTCAGATAGTGTAATATTCTTTAATGTTTTGCAGTCTGTAAATGTATCTTCTCCAATGGATACAACTTTCTTTCCATCGATTACTGCTGGTACAACCACATCTTCTTCTGTGCCTGTGTACTTCATTATGTATACATTTTCGCCATTTACTCCATACTCCCAATTTGATGATGTTAAGGTTTCATTCTCTGTAGCCCTAACTCCTGATAGCAACATTACTATCATTGAAAAAGATAATAACGCACTAATTAAAATTTTTGAATTTAATTTTGTCTTCATATTCTTACCTCCTGCTTTGCTTTTTATACTTATATTCATTGCATTAATGCTTAATAAACACAATGTCATTTTATAATTTTAGTATTTTTATCCTCAATCCCAATTTATTTTATAAGCAACTGTCACAATAAATTATATCAGTATAAAATAACACTTAATTAATTTTTTTTCATAAATATTATAACATACTTTCACCTGTTTTTTCACTTCTGCGATAAACGGTACTTTTTTTGTAATGAACGACACTTTTTTCTCTAAAAAAAGAAATCACCGTCAGAAACGGTGATTTCTTCTTGAAATAGTTTATATTAAATTCTATTTACTTTTAATATTCTCCCATAACTTACCCTGCTGCTCTTCACAATACTGGCAACTATAGAGACCATTCTTCTTGTCTGTTAAAATAAATACGTCATCAAGTTCCTGCTCAATTGATGTGATGCATCTTGGGTTCTTGCAATGTAAAACATTTACGATTTTTTCAGGAAGCTTAACTTCTCTTTTTTCAACTAGCTTTCCATCCTTGATAATATCAATTGTAATGTTATGGTCTACAAATCCTAATACGTCAAAATCAACAATGTCATCTAATGAACCTTCAACCTTGATAATGTCTTTTCTGCCCATTTTTCCACTGCGGGCATTTTTTATAATTGCCACCTGACAATCTAACTCATCTAAATTCAAATAATGACAAATTGCCATTGCTCTTCCTGCCTGAATGTGGTCTAATACAAAACCGTTGTTTATTGAATCAATGTTAAGCATCCTTTACCTCCAATAATGTTAAAATAAGCGCCATTCTTACATACACTCCATATTGTGCCTGTTTAAAATATACTGCTCTAGGATCCTTGTCCACTTCAACAGAAATTTCATTTACTCTAGGCAATGGATGAAGTACAAGCATGTCTTCTTTTGCCATTTTCATTTTCTTCTTATCCAGCACAAAGCTATCTTTTAATCTAATATAATCTTCTTCGTTAAAAAATCTTTCTCTTTGTACTCTTGTCATATATAGTAAATCTAACTCGCCAATAACATCTTCTAACTTGGTAACTTCCTTATATTCTGCTCCAGCTGCCTCAATTCTCTCAATGATGTATTTTGGTACTTTTAATTCCGGTGGAGAAATAAGAACAAACTTCACATTGTCATATCTTAATAATGCGTTAATTAATGAATGTACTGTTCTACCAAATTTCAAGTCACCACACAATCCAATAGTAATGTTGTCTAACCTTCCCTTTAAAGACTTAATTGTTAATAAATCAGTTAATGTCTGTGTTGGATGCTGATGTCCACCATCCCCTGCATTAATTACAGGTATTGAAGAATTGTTTGCTGCTACTAAAGCTGCTCCTTCCTTTGGATGTCTCATTGCTGCAATATCTGCATAGCATGAAATAATTCTAATTGTGTCTGCCACGCTTTCGCCTTTTGAAGCTGAACTTGATGTTGCTTCTGAGAATCCAAGAACGCTACCGCCTAAATTAAGCATTGCCGCTTCAAAACTTAAACGTGTTCTTGTACTTGGTTCATAGAACAATGTTGCTAACTTTTTACCTTTACATGCTTCTTTGTACTTTTCTGGGTTTTTCTCAATGTCATTGGCAAGACTTAATAACTTGTCTATTTCTTCTACTGAAAAATCCAGAGGATTAATTAAATGTCTCATTTCACCCTCCAAAACTATTTATTTTTCGCTATTAAGATGATACATTATAGACAATGAATATTCAAGGTTATACACAATATTTTTAGACATTTTTTTGCACTTTTTATGGAGGATATTATGATGAATGATTTAGACATATTAGAAACTTATACCAACATTATTAAGGAACAGACTTCCCTAGTACCAGACATAGCAATTATATTAGGTTCAGGTCTTAATTCTTTTGTAAATATGGTTAATATAGATGCTGAGATTTCCTACTCTTCTTTACCTGATTTTCCTACCTGCACTAACCAAATGCATAAAGGGCGTTTTATTATAGGAACTATAGAGAACAAAAATGTAATTATTGCAGATGGGAGATTACACTACTACGAAGGTTATACTCCTAAGCAGGTTATTATGCCTGTTCGTATAATGAAACTTCTAGGGGCAAAAACACTTGTTATTACAAATGCTGCCGGTGGAATAAATGAGAATTTTGAACCAGGGGATTTTATGGTTATAGAAGACCAGATTTCTTCATTTGTACCTTCTCCATTACGTGGATATAACATTGACGAATTAGGACCTCGTTTTCCAGACTGTTCAAACATATACGACACTGACTTAAGAAATCTCCTTAAGGAATGTGCAGCTAATCTTAATATTCCTATAAAAGAAGGAGTTTATCTTCAAACTCAGGGGCCAAACTACGAAACTCCTGCAGAAATAAAAATGTACAAACTTCTTGGAGCTGATGCTGTGGGTATGAGCACCTCAATGGAGGCAATATGTGGAAGTCATTGTGGATTAAAAATTTGTGGGTTAAGTTGTATCACCAACAAAGCTGCCGGTCTTTCTGATAATAAACTTTCTGACCATGAGGTAATTGAAATAGCTTCAAAATCCGCTAACAATTTCTGCAGACTTTTGTTTGATTTCATAAAAAAATTAGATTAACAATAAAACAAAAACTTATTAAATATAAAAAATATAATAAGTTGAATAATATACTCTATAAATAATTGAAATAATATCCAAATAAAAATGAGTAAGGCTGTAAGCCGGGTTATGTCTTGGATAATCATCTATCTAGGCTAAATGTTGCCACTTAGCTCAAGCAACCTACCCGAAAGCTGGCGGGCAACCAATACTTTCTGCTCGGTCTTGCTTCGGATGGGGTTTACACTGACCTTTAATGTTACCATTAAAGCGGTAGTCTCTTACACTACCATTTCATCCTTACCATTGCTGGCGGTTTAATTTCTGTTGCACTTTCCTGGGAGTCACCTCCACCGGCCGTTAGCCGGCATCCTGCCCTGCGAAGCCCGGACTTTCCTCTCCTGCGTCCTTTCGGCAATAGCAGCAGCGATTATCTACCTTACTCACAATTATCTAAATTATCATACTTTAAAAATTAATTCAATACTTATCTAAACAGGAAATACACTTCCTCCAACAAATTCACTTAATATTGAATTACTTGGAACATTTTCTTTTGGTATTCCCAAAATATAATCTAAGAACTTAAGAAGTCTCTTTGCCTCTAAATATTCCTCTGTATCTTTTGGTACGCCAAACAATTTAGGTTCTGCAAAAACTTTTAACACTGATAATTCATAAACCATTGCAGAATTAAATATTGCATCGGCACTATCCTGAAATGGAAAAATATATTTTTCCTCTCCTAGTCTTACCTTGTTCCATCTTTCAATAGATGTTTTAGCTGATATATTTCTTGTTCTGCTGTCTCTTACAATTCTTCTAAGTAATCTTAAATCAGAAGATGAAATTCTATTATGTTCATCAACATTTATAGGTGTTAATGCGCTAACTCCTATTCTGTATTTTTTCTCTTCAGGAATACTGTAAGATAACTTGTCATTTAAACAGTGTATGCCCTCAATTATTAAAACCGAATCGTCTGTGAGAGTTATTGTCTTTCCGTTAAACTCTCTCTTTCCTGTTACAAAATTAAACTCGGGCATCTCTACTGTCTCACCATTTGCAAGCTTAGTTATATGGTCATTAAATAACTCAATATCAACAGCTTCTAAAGCTTCAAAATTAAGTTCACCATTTTCATCCTTTGGAGACTCTTCTCTGTTTACAAAATAGTTATCTGTAGATATTATTTGTGCCTGAAGTCCCTGCGCCATAAGCTGTATTGCAAGTCTATGAGCAAAAGAAGTTTTGCCTGAAGATGAAGGGCCTGCAATTAGCACAACCTTAGCTTCTTCCCTTGACGCAATATCTGATGCGATATCTGCAATTTTCTTTTCCTGTAAAGCTTCCTGCATCATCATAATATCGTTAATTGAACCATCTACTATTTTGTCGTTAATTTCTCCTATTGTTGAAACACCTAACTTTTCCGCCCACTTTTCTGATTCCTCTAAAGCTTTGACAACTTTGTTTTGAGGTGTAAACTCTGGCACATGTTTTGGAGATTCTTTTACCGGCATTTGAAGTACAAAACCTTCGTTATATGGGATTAATTTATAATATTTAAGAATACCTGTAGAATATGCCATATAACCGTAAAAATAATCCTCAAAACCTTCCATTTTGTAAATTTTTACAGATGAAGCTCTTCTGTATTTAAACAAATTAACCTTATCCTTCATTCTGTATCTTTTAAACTTACTGATGGCTCTGCCTGTTGACATAACCTCTTTTGTTATAAGCATGTCACGTTTAGCCAGACTATCCATTTCAGTTTTTAATTTTCTTAAAAACTCGTTGTTAATCTGTATGCCACCATTTATTTTACAGTAATAGCCTTTGCTGACAGAATACTCTACCGAAATATCATCAAAGGCACTATGGTCTGCTATTTTGTAAAAGGCTTTTATCATCATAAAAACCATGCTTCTTCTATAACATTCCATACCAATATGATTTGCTGTTGTAATAAAAGATACCTTGCAGTTATCAATTAAAACTTTTGACAATTCACAAAGTTTTCCATTGCACACTGCAAGTATAATGTCATTTTCATAATAGTCACCAAAATCCTTTGCTATTTCGTACAAAGTGGTTCCGTCTTCATATTCGTATACAACATTTGAAATTTCCACATCAATCATAATATTTTCTACCTTCCTGATTCATTTCTAAAATTTCCTCAACCTTGTGCAAATTATCACTTTTTTCTTTTTTCATATTTTCTGCAATTTTAGAAAACTTTTTATACTCTTTTTCCAAATATTCTTTTAAAACAGGATTTCTATTTTCCAAAAGTAATTTGCCATATTCTAATTGAACTTTTGAATAATCATTTTCTGTTTTATCACATTTCAGAGCTTTTATTACCGTATAATATTTTCCAACATCAAATACCATGGCTTCATCAACAATCTGCCAGTTATTTTCTAACAGATATTTTCTTACCAAATCGACTCTTTTATGGGGAGATAGGACTAATTCTTTTATTCCTTTTATGCTCTTTCCATTTTCAAGTATTGATACAATCAAATCGCCACCCATACCGGCTATGACTGCGGTATCAATCATATTGTCCTTTAGCTTTTCCATGCCATTTGAAAGAATTGTTATTATTTTTCCCTCGAGACCTTTTTCCTTAATATGTTTGTTTGCAATGTCTAAAGGTCCCTGATTGATGTCCATGGCATACGCCTTATCTGTTATGTTTTCTTCCACCAGATAAATAGGCACATACCCATGGTCTGTGCCTATATCTGCAATTATATTTCCTTTTGTAACCATACCGGCTACTGTCTGTAATCTTTTTGATAACATATATTTTCCTAACTTAATGTAATGTGTATTTTTTGTAACATACTTTGTTCTTTTATAATATTCTGAAGGTCAGAAATATCTGTAGCGTTTCTTGCCCTGTAATCAAGACTTTCTTTTTTTATTTTATGAACAGCATCATTAATTGCTCTCTCCTGCTCATCAAGGCTTAAATTAGCCCTAATTGGAGAAACAAATAACTGGGCAACCTTCTTATGTTCTTCTTCATCTTCAAAATAATTCATTATCTGTGCAGGTTTTCCCTGGCCGCTCTCCATCTGTTCCCAAAACAGTGATGCCACCTTATTGTAAAAAGGGTCTACAAAATCTTTTGGCGAGATAACCTGAGCCACTTTCATAAACCAATTATTTTTATCAAGTAAATATGCCAGCAAAATTCTTTGAGCACTTATTGATGCATCTTCTTTCTTTGTCTGCTTTGAAACTGCAGGCTCCTTTTCAACTTTTTCTTCTTTTCCAACATAAGTAAGACCAATCTTTTTAACTAATTTAGACAAACCTTCTTTTGGAATTTTGAAAATAGAACAAACAGAATCTAAATAATTGTCTCTTTCTATTTCGTCTTTAAATTCCAACAGCATTTCAGCTACCTGCTTGTGGAAAGCTGTTTTTTCCTGTGGATCATTTAAATTGTATTTCTTCTGTTCCTGCTCAACCTGGAATATAAAGAAATTAGTTGCATTCTTAATTCTTTCTTCGTAAGCATCCCTGCCTAATGCCTTTATAAACTCATCAGGATCTTTGTAGGGTTTCATGTTAAGAACTTTTATTGCAAGCCCTGCATCCCTTAAATAAGGAATTGCTCTTAATGCTGCCTTAATACCTGCCTCGTCACTGTCAAAAGTTAAAACAACTTCCTTGACGTATCTTTTTATTAAAGTTGCATGTCTTTGTGTAAAAGCTGTTCCAAGGGCTGCAACTGCATTGTTAAAACCTGCCTGATGTAAACTAATAACATCCATGTAGCCTTCACAAATTAAGAAATAATCTTTTCTGGAAGACCTGGCAACATTTAGTCCATAAAGGTTTCTGCTCTTATCAAAAACTTTGGTTTCCGGAGAATTTAAGTATTTTGGCTTTGCATCTCCCATAACTCTTCCACCAAAAGCAATAACCCTGTTATTTGCATCCATAATCGGAAACATTACACGATTCCAAAACTTGTCTGTAACACCTCTTTTTTCATCGTAAGTAAACAAGCCTGTTTCACGTAATTCATTATCATTATAGCCTTTTTTCTTTAAATACATATAGAGATTGTTACTGTATTTATCAGAATAGCCTAAGCCAAATTTGACAATAATCTCATCTGATAACTGACGTCCCTTTAAGTAATTATATGCAAGTTTTCCTCTGTCTGATTTTAAAAGATAGTGAAAATACTTGGCTGCTTCTGTGTTAATTTCTATTATTTTTGTTTTTAAATCTTTTTCTCTTCTCTGCTCTTTTGAGTATTCCATCTTCGGAAGTTCAACTCCGGCTCTGTTAGCCAAAACTTCCATTGCCTCAATAAAGGTGTAATTTTCATATTTCATCAAAAAAGATATTACATTTCCACCTTCACCACATCCAAAACAATAATACATCTGTTTATTAGGAGACACAGAAAAAGAAGGTGATTTTTCGTTATGAAAAGGGCAAAGTCCAAAATATGAGCTTCCCTTTTTTTGTAATTTTACATAATCACCTATTACTTCTACTATATCATTTTCAGTTCTTACCTGCTCTATAATATCTTCTGAATAAAACAATTTTTCCTCCGTAAGCTATTTTAAAGTTCCCAAGACTTTGGAATAAATATTTTCTTAAAAGCAGCAACAGAATACTGGTCACTCATTCCTGCTATGTAATCACACACCACCTGCTCTTTGTTCTCACCTTTTTCATTAATAAGGTATTTATATTCAGGTGGTAAATATTCTATATTGTCTAAGTAATAATAAAATAGTTGTTTTAACATTTCTTTTACTTTTATTTCTTCTATTTTTGCAACCGGATTGGTATATACACTCTCAAACATGTATTGTCTAAGCCCCATCATTGCTTCCTCTATCTCTTGGGACATTAATATATCCGGCTTATTATAACTATTTTTCACTATATCGTGAACTAAAGTGTTTAATCGTTCTTTTGTAGACTTTCCTAAAATCTCTGTATAAGCCTTAGGAATATCATTTTCAGTTATGATTTTGCCTCTTATGGCATCATCTATGTCGTGATTAATATAGGCAATCTTATCTGACAGTCTTACAACTTTGCCTTCTAAAGTATGTGGAGTACCTGACGTTCTGTGATTAAGTATTCCATCACGAACTTCTTTTGTAAGATTAAGTCCTAAACCATTATTTTCTAAAACTTCAACCACTCTGATACTTTGCTTTGCATGTGCAAAACCTAATGAACAAACTTTATTTAAAGTTCTCTCTCCTGCATGACCAAATGGTGTATGACCCAAATCATGTCCCAAAGCAATTGCTTCAGTTAAATCCTCATTTAAATCTAAGGACTTTGAAATAGTTCTTGCAATCTGAGAAACTTCCAATGTGTGGGTTAATCTTGTTCTATAATGATCTCCCATTGGTGCCAGAAAAACCTGTGTTTTGTGTTTCAGTCTTCTAAAAGCCTTACAATGTATAATTCTGTCCCTATCTCTTTGATAGACAGTTCTTATGTCACATTGAGCCTCTTCTCTGTCCCTACCCATACTCTCACAGCTCTTCGCTGCGTAAATACTTAAATATTCCATTTCCATTTTTTCATTTTTCTCTCTGATATTCATAATATACCTCCGAAAAATGTGCCATCCTTAAACAATACTTAATTTGAATCATTAAATTTCCGTTATAAGCCTGCTTCCCAAAAAATTCCCTAATTAATAGTAATTATACAACAAAAACACACTTTATAAAAGAGCTGCTTCAAAGCCTTAATAAAATCTTTTTCTCATTTTTTTCATCTTTTTTGTAAAAAATTGTTGACACACTTAAAAACACATGGTATTATATGTCTTGCGTTTGAAACGTATGCGGAAGTGTCGGAACTGGCAGACGAGCAAGACTAAGGATCTTGTGATCAATGCGATCGTGTGGGTTCAAGTCCCATCTTCCGCATTTTATTTTTTGTTACCTTGAGTTGTCAAGGTATTTTTTTTGTTTATTTTTAAGTATATTAACATATTTGTACTTGCTTTTATAAATATTTACTCTTGATATTTTCTCTAAAATGTAGTAAATATTTATATGAATCAAACACTAATATGCTTGGCAGCTATGGCGGAATTGGCATACGCGCATGATTCAGGTTCATGTCCATATTACCTTGGGTGTGGGTTCAAGTCCCACTAGCTGCATAATAAGAGTTGTTATTACTCAAAAAGCCACAGCTATTTTTTAGCTGTGGCTTTCGTTGTTTCTTCAATGTCATCCACTGTTTTACTAAATGCTTCTATTAAATCAGAAGATACAGTATACACATTATCGTCTCCCTTAACCATCATATAATAAAGCGTTGAATCATACGGATTGACACTTCCAAAATGAATTTCGTAGTTTTTACCATTTGAATCTGTTACAGTAATGTTATTTGTACTTCCTGTAATTTCTTCGTTCTTTTTGATAAAGCCATAATCCTTTATATCACTTGGACTGCTTATTTTATCAGAAGCATCAATTTCCACTAATTTTGATAGCATTTCAGAGTTTATTGTACTTCTGCTTACATTTACTGATGAATCACTTTCTATGGTCCATTTTCCACCATTATTTAAATACTTCTTAATGATACTTGCTTCGTCTTTCTTAACCATTTTAATTGTGTCATCTGATAATGTATATAAAGATATTGATGTCATATCAATACTTGCCCAGGCTTCATTAGATGTAACAACTCCGGCAAGTAAATTAACAAAAATCGTAATAACAACTATAATTGCTATAAAGCTGCCGCTGAAGTTTCGTTTCAATCAATAATGTTATTGTATTGTTCTTTTGTGTTAATAATTGGAATATTCTGTGTTCAAAATATGGGGAGCAACATTTTTCCATTCGTGCAAGCATGCATCCATAGTGGAACGTTTTTTGTGTAATAAGAAATTCTGAAGTAATTTTTTATTACACAAAAAGAAGACCTTTCGGTCTTCTTTTTATAAGAATAATAAAACTTATGCTAATTTTTCTTTAGCTACATCTACTAATTTTGCAAATCCTTCTGCATCATTAACAGCCATTTCAGCTAACATTTTTCTGTTCATTTCAACTCCAGCAAGCTTAAGTCCATACATGAACTTGCTGTATGAAAGACCATTGATTCTAGCTGCAGCATTGATTCTTGCAATCCATAACTGTCTGAACTGTCTCTTTCTCTGCTTTCTACCTGCGTATGAGCTTGTTAATGCTCTCATAACAGACTGCTTAGCTACTCTGTACTGTTTTGATCTAGCTCCTCTATAACCTTTAGCTAGCTTTAATACTCTATTATGTTTCTTTTTAGCGTTCATTCCGCCTTTAATTCTTGCCATTTCTTCTTCCTCCTACTTCAGATTATAAATAAGGTAAAATCTTCTTCATATTCTTTACATTTGTAGCATCAGTTGTTGTTGCTTTTCTAAGATTTCTCTTTCTCTTAGCTGTCTTCTTTGTTAAGATATGTGATTTGTAAGCTTTATTTCTTTTAAGCTTTCCTGTTCCTGTCTTTTTAAAACGTTTTGCAGCTGCTCTGTTTGTCTTAATTTTTGGCATGATTAATTCCTCCTTAAATATGTTAAAAGCTTAACGCTTTTTTTCTAAAAACATTGTCATGTTTCTGCCTTCAAGTTTTGCCGCCTTGCTTACCTGAGCAATATCCTCAAGCATCTTTGCAAAGTCGTCTAAAACATGTGCACTACTACTTATATGAGCCATTTCTCTTCCTCTAAAGCGTAAAGTTACTTTGACCTTATCACCTTTTGTGATAAATTTTCTAGCATTGTTTGCCTTAGTCTTTAAATCATTCATTTCAACGTTTGGTGAAAGTCTGATTTCCTTAGTTTCAACAACATGCTGTTTCTTTTTTGCTTCTTTTTCTCTCTTCTGTTGCTCATATCTGAACTTACCATAGTCCATGATTTTGCATACAGGAGGTTTCGCCTTTGGAGCAATTTTGATGAGATCAAGTTCTGCTTCGTCAGCTAACTTCTGAGCATCCCTGGCAGACATAACTCCCAACTGTTCTCCATCTGTTCCAATTACGCGGACTTCTCTGTCTCTAATCTGTCCGTTGATCATTAACTCGCTAATAGTATTGCACCTCCATAAATAATTCTTTATGATAGCAGACTATCAAAAAAGTGGATAATCTGCACAGACTATCCACTAAATAATTTCAAAATTAATATTAAACCTCGATTCGCCTTTGCGTCTGGGTGAGAGTGGATAACTCTGCTTTCTTTTCTCAACAGACAATATGTTATCATTTATGAATAACATTGTCAACAACTTTTTAAAAAAATTACAACTTTTATGAAAATTCTAACTTTTTAGATATTTCTAATTAATTTACAATTTCCAAAATTTATATTTTTTATTTTACCTGACCTAGATTATAGCACTATTTATCAAAAAATTATAGGTAAAACATTATAGAAATAATCTTTTTAAAATATTTTTTTAACTTAGCAGGTACATTCAAAACTACAACATTCTGTCTGGCTCTGGTGTGTTGCACCATTTCCATCAATTGTAATTTCCTTTGCGTGACACATACAATTATCATTATAAGTGCAATGTACCGCATCGCATTTTACGTCCATTTTTGTTTCCGGACCGCAGTTACAATGCTCAACTGTATTTGTCATACTGTTAGTTTTTTCTCTAAAATCTTCACAATATGTGGCATCCATAATTGTGGCATCTGTACCTCCAATTTGTATACCATCCTTGCAGCATTTTGAACTTTTGTTAAAATAACAATTTTTAACATCACAATTTAAAACAGTCATAAAAAACCTCCATACTATTTATTTTCGGAAAACCGATTATTAATAGTATGGAGATTTCTTTTACTTCTATTCAAAAAGCCTAAATACTTTTTTTAACAAAAATATTATTTTTCTATTTTTGTTTATTATTTTTGATTTTCTTTGTGCTCTTCTTTTCTGATTTCTTTTGTATCAATTTCCTTGCAAATCTGATTAATGAAATCATCAAGAGGTTTTACACCTTCATCGCCTGCAAATCTGCTTCTTACTGAAACAGTACCGTCTTCTTCTTCCTGCTGTCCAACAACTAACATGTATGGAAGTTTATCAAGACGTGCTTCACGAATCTTGTAACCAATCTTTTCTGAACGTGAATCTACAGTTACATCTACATGTCTTTCCTTTAATGCCTTTGCTACTGACTGAGCATATTCTTCATATTTTTCTGAAATAGGAAGAACTCTTACCTGTTCAGGGCATAACCATGTTGGGAACTTACCTGCATATTTTTCAATTAACCATGCTAAAGTTCTTTCATAACATCCCATAGATGTTCTGTGAATAATGTATGGTCTAACTTTTTCACCGTTCTGATCTACATAGTACATATCAAACTGTTCAGCTAATAAAGCATCCCACTGAATTGTAATCATTGTATCTTCTTTTCCATATACATTCTTTGCATTAATATCTACCTTAGGTCCATAGAAAGCTGCTTCTCCAACGTCTTCTGTGTAGTTTATACCAAGTTCGTCTAAGATATTTCTAATATCCTGTTCTGTTTCATTCCAAACATCTGCATCACCAATGTATTTTTCTTTGTTTTCAGGGTCCCATTTTGAAAGATGATATGTTACATCTTCCTCAACACCCAATATTTCCAAACAATATTTTGCAAGTGCAAGACATCCCTTAAACTCTTCTACCATCTGGTCAGGACGTACAATCAAATGTCCTTCTGAAATTGTAAACTGACGTACACGAGTCAAACCATGCATTTCACCTGAATCTTCATTTCTGAACAATGTAGATGTTTCACTATATCTACATGGTAAATCTCTGTATGATTTCTGACTTGCCTTATATACATAATACTGGAATGGACATGTCATAGGACGAAGGGCTAATACTTCTTTATCATTATCCTTATCACCTAATACAAACATTCCGTCTGTGTAATGATCCCAGTGACCTGAAATCTTATATAAATCTGACTTAGCCATAAGTGGAGTCTTTGTTCTAATGTAACCCCATTCGTTGTCCTCTAAGTCTTCAATCCATCTCTGCATTTTCTGAATCATCTTTGCACCCTTTGGAAGTAACAAAGGTAATCCCTGACCAATAACATCTACAGTTGTAAATAATTCCATTTCACGACCAAGCTTGTTATGATCTCTGTTTTTCTGGTCTTCTAACATTTCAAGATATTCATTTAAAGCATCTTTGTTGTCAAATGCTGTTCCATAAATTCTCTGAAGTCTTGCATTGTCTGAATCACCTCTCCAATACGCCATTGATGACGATGTAAGTTTAAACGCTTTAATTGGCTTTGTGCTCATAAGATGTGGTCCTGCACAAAGGTCTACAAACTCACCCTGACTATAAAATGAAATTGTTGAATCTTCAGGTAAATCTTTAATTAACTCTACCTTGTATGGTTCATTTCTATCTTCCATATATTTAATTGCATCTTCTCTTGGAAGTGTAAATCTTTCAAGTCTTGCTCCTGACTTGATAATTTTCTTCATTTCTTTTTCGATTTTATCTAAATCTTCTCTTGAAAATGGTTCACTGTCAAAATCATAATAGAAACCATCATCAATTGAAGGTCCAATTGCTAATTTAGCTTCAGGGAAAAGATTTTTAACAGCTTCTGCTAATACATGTGATGCTGTATGTCTATAAGCTGCCTTACCTGCTTCATCTTTAAATGTTAAAATATTTAATGTACAGTCCTTATCAATAGTTGTTCTTAAATCTACAACTTCTCCATCTACTTCTCCTGCACATGCAGCTCTTCCTAATCCTCCTGCAATATCAAAAGCTATATCGTTTACTGTCATTGCTTCTGAATATTCTCTTACTGATCCATCTTTTAATGTGATTTTCATGTTTCCTACTTATGGCCTTGCCATATTTCTCCTTTCTGTTTTGACGTAAAACATAAACATTTTTTTCAAAAAGAAAAGTCCCTGTTTATGTTTCCATAAACAGGGACGTATTATACGCGGTTCCACCCTGATTGCTTTCAAAACAAAAGCCTCTCATTTGGACTATAACGGAGTCACCGGGCTTGATTAGAGCCACTCCAAGGTAGTCTTCAATTATCTTTCTGTAAGATGTTTCCAGCCAAGACATCTCTCTCTGTAACCCTCCGGATAACCTACTGTCCTCTTCAACGTTTTGTTTAGTATAAGTATCTTACTTTGATACCCTTTACTTTTCTCATTATAACATTCATTAATAGGTTGTCAAGAAAAGTTTTTATTAATTTTCAAAAATCTTTTTCTTTGTTTTTTCTTTATAGGAAAATCTCTTTCCACGACTTTTTTACATTAATTTTGGCAGGCTTTTACACCTGCCAAAATCAATATATATTACCAATACCCTTTGGATTTTAAGAATTTCCGATGATTTTCATATTACATAAAATTATTTTCTTACTTTATAAGAATATTTAATTTTTGCATTTTTGAAAACGTAATTCTGTGCTTTATCTAATAAAACAACTTTTTTGATTTCCTCTTTAGTATAAAGCTTTTTCATCTCTTCTACACTATCCAAATTTGCATCTGCGTATGAATTCTCGTACTGTTCTTCAATTTCGTCGTTACTAGCAGTTAATTTTAAGTCCTTTACAAGTTGCCACATTAATAATTCAGACTTTAATTCTGTCTTATAATTCTCCTGCATAGTCTTGTCATCTAAACCTTCTCTCTTCTTATATTCATCAAGAGAAAGGCTTTCATATTCAGCCTGAGCTTCTGCATCACCATTCATTGAATCAATTACTTCCTGCTGTAATTTTGATGGAATAGCTTTCAAATTAACTTTTTTCAAAGCCTTCTGCCATAATTCCGGCTTGATAATTTCTTCTTTGATGTATTCCAAAATCCATTCGTTGTATTCTTTTACAGTTGAAATTCCACGTTCTTCGTAATAATTGTCTTTTACCCATTTATCAGTAATTTTGTTTCTTGTCAACTTATTAACTGATGTAATTTTCAACTTAAATACAACTGTTTTACTGCTATAATCTTTATTTGCTAACGAAAAATCATTAACTTCCTTATTATTTTTTACTTCAACAGTAACTGTTTCGCCACTCTTATGACCTGTAAGTTTGTCTGAAAAAGTCTTTGTAAGTCCTTCATTTGAACTTAAAATATTAATATCCTGCTCTTCTCCTGACAAATCATCTACTTTCTTGTTGTCAACATAAGCTACTCTGTTATATTCTACCTGATCAGTTTCTTTTGCAGCTCTATTAACAACTTCATATTCATCTGTATCTTCATATACAGATTCATCCCACATGTCCTGTGTTAATTCATATGTAAGCCCCTTAACATCGCCAACTGAAATGTAATCTTCAGTTTTTATTCCAAGGTCCTTATCCACATCTGACTTTGGTTTCATAACCTTTGCCCAATAAACAACAACTGCAAAAACAATAAGAATAACAACAATTATACCAGGTACCAACAATCTTTTAGATATAGGTTTCTTTTCTACCTGTTCAGTTTCTGCTGTTTTCACTTTTAATGTTTTTTTCTTTTCTGTTGTAGTATTTTCGTTATTAACAATTTCATCTTTTTTTTCGTTCTTGTTTTCCACCGTCTTCTCTCCTTTATGCATAATAAAAAAGAATCTTTATTATAAAGATTCTTTTTTATTCTATCACATATTTAAAAAATAATATACGTTTTTATTAATTTTCTGTTGTGTAGTTTGGTGCTTCCTTTGTAATATGAATGTCATGTGGATGACTTTCTTTCAATGAAGCTGCTGAAATCTTAACAAACTTACCTGTTTCTTTTAAAGTTTCAACATCCTTTGCACCACAATATCCCATACCTGAACGAAGTCCACCCATAAGCTGGAATACTGTATCTTCAATACTTCCCTTATAAGCAACACGGCCTTCAACACCTTCAGGTACAAGTTTCTTTGCATTAGACTGGAAATATCTGTCTTTGCTACCATTTTCCATAGCAGCGATACTTCCCATTCCTCTATATACTTTGTATTTACGTCCCTGGAATATTTCAAAGTCTCCAGGTGCTTCATCACAACCTGCAAACATTGAACCCATCATACAAACGCTACCACCTGCAGCGATTGCCTTAACAATGTCACCTGAGAACTTAATACCACCATCAGCGATAATTGGAACACCATATTCCTTAGCTGCTTCATAACAATCCATAATTGCTGTAACCTGTGGTACACCAATACCTGCAACTACACGAGTTGTGCAAATTGAGCCAGGTCCGATACCAACCTTAACTGCATCAGCTCCTGCTTCAATAAGATCTCTTGTAGCAGCACCTGTTGCAACGTTTCCTGCAATTACCTGTAAATCAGGGAATTCTGATTTAATCATCTTTAATGTTTTGAAAATATTTGCTGAATGACCATGAGCTGAGTCAATTACAACAACGTCAACCTTAGCGTCAACTAAAGCTCTAACTCTATCCATAACGTTTGCAGTGATACCTACAGCAGCCCCACAAAGTAATCTTCCCTGTGCATCTTTTGCTGATAAAGGATACTTAATCTGCTTTTCAATATCTTTAATTGTAATTAAACCAACTAAGTTAAAATCATCATCTACTAATGGTAATTTTTCTTTTCTTGATTTTGCCAAAATTGCCTTTGCTTCTTCAAGAGTTACTCCGGCCTTTGCTGTAATAAGACCTTCTGTTGTCATTGAATCCTTAATAAGCTTTGTTTCATCTGTTTCAAATTTAAGATCACGGTTAGTAATAATACCTACTAACTTCTTTCCTACTACAATTGGAACACCTGAAATTCTGAATTTTGCCATTAATTCATTTGCATCCTTTAGTGTATGTTCCGGAGATAAATAGAACGGATCAGTGATGACACCGTTTTCAGAACGTTTAACCTTATCTACCTCGTCTGCCTGCTGTTCAATAGTCATATTCTTATGAATGATACCAATTCCACCTTGTCTCGCCATTGCAATTGCCATTCTGTGTTCTGTAACTGTGTCCATTCCGGCACTCATCATAGGAATGTTTAATTTGATCTTCTTTGTTAAATGTGTAGATAAATCTACCATATTAGGTGTCACTTCTGAATACTGTGGTACCAAAAGCACATCATCAAATGTAATTCCTTCGCCAATAATTTTACCCACTGATTCTTTCCTCCTTATTCTATCGTATAATTAAATTAAAGCGCAAATTTCTTCACGCTATTTTAACGAAAATAGTAACATAAAAAAGAGACATCGTCAATGACCATATCTCTTTTTCCTGACATTTTTTATTATTTTTTGCACGCATAAAAATTAAATGTTTATACGTTTTTTACAACAATATTAGGCCTGCAGTGATATAGTGCATCAATTACTTTTTCATTAGGTTCAATAACAACTTTAGTTTTTCCATCGTTATTACTAATAATCATGGCATATACACCTTCACTTTTTCTTCCTGTTGAATAATCTTTTACGATTGCATTCATGGAACCTCTTATAACCTGCTCTGAATTAATTGGTGCAATTACTTCTGCATCCTTAATTTCATAATTTGCAATATTTTTTCTTTTTCTCTGGCCCATTATCTTATCAACAGAAAATTCTCCATTTACCAAAGAATATTCATATTCAATGCTTGTATAGCACCATAACATGTATTCTCCGTATATAAGCAGTATTTCAATTGTAAAAGCTAAAATTCCTAAATTAAGCATAATCATTAAAAGAAACACCATTATTAATACAATAATAGAAAATACTCGCATTAATACAACAGAAATACCTGTTTTTCTTTTTACAATCTGCTCTACAAAAATCTCGTCCATACTTTGTCCTTTCTATTCTACAGAAACAATGTAGTAATATACAGGCTGACCACCTGGATATACTTCTACTTCCAAGTCAGGAAGTTCTTCTGTTATTTTTGAAGCAAGGACATCAGCATCTTCTTTTGTTATGCCTTCACCAAAGTAAACGCTAACGATTTCAGAATCCTCATCCTGCATTTCCTTAATCATGTCAACTGTTGTTGCCACAATATCTTCGCCAACTGCAAGCATTCCTTCATCGCCAATACCCATAATATTGCCTTCTCTAATTTCTTTATCATCAATTACTGTATCTCTTACAGCGTATGTTACTTCGCCTGTCTTAACGTATGACATACTGTCAATCATGGCTTCTTTGTTTTCTTCCGGTGAACAGTCATCTACAAAACCAATCATGGCTGAAATTCCCTGAGGAATTGTCTTTGATGGAATTACAATTAAATTCTTATCTTCAACTAAACTTTCTGCCTGATTTGCTGCAAGAATAATGTTCTTGTTATTTGGAAGAACAAAAATATTTTCTGCATTAACTTCATTTACCGCATTTAAAATATCTTCTGTACTTGGATTCATTGTCTGACCACCTGAAATAATATAGTCAACATTTAATCCCTTAAATATTTCATCTAAGCCTTCACCTACTGATACCGCAATAAAACCATATTTTTTCTTAGGTTCATTCTTTTTAGCTTCTGCTTCTTCCTGCTTCTGCTTTTCTGCCATCTTTTCAGCATTCTTAATGAGTCTTTCATGATGTTCTTCTCTCATATTATCAATCTTCATTCTTGATAATGAACCGTATGTTAAAGCTCTTGTGAAAGCCTCACCCGGCTGATTTGTATGAACATGAACCTTTACAATCTCATCATCTGCTACAAGAACAATTGAATCTCCAATTGACTCTAAGAAATCCTTAAATAATTTCTCTTCTTTATCATCCATTGGCTTGTCTAAATTAATAATAAATTCAGTACAATATCCAAACTTAATATCTGCTTCGTCCATTGGTAAATCGTCTGTAGATACTGAAGTTGATGAAGCTTTTGATACATTCTCAAGTGTATAATCAACTTCTTTTCCTAAGAAAGCATCATATGCTCCCTGTAAAACAACCATAAGTCCCTGTCCGCCTGAGTCAACCACTCCTGCCTGTTTCAGTACAGGTAGCATTTCAGGTGTCTGACTTAAAACATATTCACCATGTTTTATGATTTCGTCAATTACAACTGTTAAATCGTCGCTTTGACCTAGCATCTCACAAGCTTTGTCTGACATTCCTTTTGCTACAGTTAAAATTGTTCCTTCTTTTGGTTTCATAACAGCCTTATATGCTGTTTCAACCGCTCTTACACATGCCTTTGATAAAATCTCAACGTTAATTTCATCATATTTCTTGATTTCTCTTGTAAAACCTCTGAAAAGCTGTGATAAAATTACACCTGAGTTTCCTCTTGCTCCTCTAAGAGAACCTGTAGAAATAGCCTTTGCTACTGTTTCCATTGTTGGGTCAGCAATTGCACCAACTTCATTAGCAGCTGACATTATTGTAAGTGTCATATTAGTTCCAGTGTCTCCATCAGGAACAGGAAATACATTTAATTCGTTAATCCATTCTTTCTTTGCTTCAAGATTCTTTGCACCTGCAATAAACATTTTTTGTAGCATCTGTGCGTCAATTACATTAATTTCCAAAACTTTATCCTCCTAAGCATAAGACACATTAGTCAATTGTTCTTACACCTTCAACATAAATATTTACTTTCTTTACAGTCATTCCTGTAAATTCTTCTATTTTATATTTTACACTTGAAATAATATTTTCTGCTATTGTTGCAATATTAACACCATAAGCAACAATAATATGAAAATCTATTGTTATTTCGTTATTTTCATCTATAACAACATTAATTCCTTTTGTAGAGCTGTCTCTCTTTAATAATCTAACAATTCCGTCTTTTACACTAACCATAGCCATACCAACAATGCCAAAACATTCATAAGCTGTTTCACCGGCATACTTTGCAATAACTTCCTGGCTGATTAATATTTGTCCCATGTCAGTATTCATCTTACCCTTCATATGTTATCCTCCTTTACAAGTGTATTTGCATACTTGCTTACACAGTTACGGATATTATACCCTTTTTGGTATAAAAAGACAAGAAAAAAGACACTACCAAATGCAGCGTCTTTTTATCTAATAACATATACTATGCTCTTTCTACTTTTCCTGATTTTAAACAAGATGTGCAAACGTACATTTTCTTTGCTCCGCCTTCAGTCTTAACTTTAACAGACTTTACGTTTGACTTCCACATTTTATTAGACTTTCTATGTGAATGACTCACTGCGTTTCCAAAATGAGCACCCTTACCGCAAATACTACATTTAGCCATAATAGCACCTCCCTTGTATAAATTAAGTCGAACCTTCTTCGACCTGACACAAAGGCTATCTTAACAGACTATTCAAAAAATTGCAAGCACTTTCGCATATTTTTTCTTTAGCCAAGCACTTCTTTGGCAATATCGGCGCTCATTTTCGCATCTTTTGCATAATAATCAGCCCCAATTTTCATTGCATAATCTTCTGTTAAAACAGCTCCTCCTACCATTATCTTACAATCAACATTGTTGTGGTGTAATAATTTAATAGTATCTTCCATAGAACCCAATGTAGTTGTCATCAAAGCTGACAGACCAACTAATTTAACATCATTTTCTACGGTAGCTTTCAAAACTGCTTCAGGATCCACGTCCCTGCCTAAATCAAGAACATCAAATCCATAGTTTTCTAAAATTACTTTTACGATATTTTTTCCAATATCATGTATATCACCTTTTACAGTGGCAATAACAATCTTTCCTTTGGATTCTGATGCTGCCCCCTTATTTGCCATAAACGTTTTTATTTCCTCAAAACATTCCTTGGCAACATCAGCAGCTAAAATTAACTGTGGCAGGAAAATCTTTCCCTTCTCAAACTTATCACCAATTACATCAAGTGCAGGAATAAGCATTTCATTAATAATTATCATTGAATCCTGTGTTTCAAGATATTTTTTAGTTAATTGTCTGCCATCGCTTTTCATTCCTGTTTCCATTGCGTGTAGAATAGCTTTTGCCTCATCAGACTTTAAGTTATTATTTCCCTGTGAAGTTGCTGTCTGAGCAACAGCTCCTGACTTTGCACCGGCAGATGTTTCAGGTTCATGAGTATTTGAATACTCAATAAAATCCATTGAGTTTTTATCAATGTTTGCAAGAACTTTATACGACTTAACAGCCCAAACCATAGATGATACATTAGGGTTAATAATTGGCAAATCAAGTCCGCTGTGAAGTGCCATTGTTAAGAAATATTTATTTATGATTTCTCTGTTTGGAAGACCAAAGGAAATATTCGATACTCCAAGAACTGTTCTTAACCCTAATTTATTTTTTACAATGTTAAGGGCTTCAAGAGTTTCAAAGCATGCTTTCTGCTCTGCTGAAACCGTTAAAGTTAAACAGTCAATAATTATATCTTCTTTTGGGATGCCATAAGACATTGCTCTATTCATTATTTTTTCAGCAATGGCTACTCTTCCTTCTGCACTGTCTGGTATACCATTTTCGTCCAATGCAAGTCCAATAACTGCAGCTCCGTATTTTGCTACTACAGGTAAAATCGTATCTAAAACTGCATCTTCCCCGTTTACGGAGTTAATAATCGGCTTACCATTATAAACTCTAAGTGCAGCCTCAATTACTTCAGGTTTTGTGGAGTCAATCTGTAAAGGAACGTCAACAATGCCCTGCAACGCCTTTACAGTCTTTATCATCATTTTCTTTTCATCAATTTCAGGTAAACCTACATTTACATCTAAAATTTCTGCCCCTGCTTCTACCTGTTCTATTGCCTGCCCAAGAATGTAATCCATATCATCTTCTATAAGCGCCTGTTTAAATCTTTTCTTACCTGTTGGATTAATTCTTTCACCTACAATACGAGGCTGGTCCACTATAACAGTTTTTGTTGGAGAACATACTGCAAGATGTTTCTTTGTATTATTATCATTAAAGGCCCCTTCTTTTTCTGCTTCAACAAGCATAGCCTTAACTGCTTTAATATAGTCAGGCTTTGTACCACAACAGCCACCTAAGGTTCTAACACCGTATTTAAGCATTTCTCTATATATTAATGCGAACTCGTCTGCATCAACATCGTATGTGTTTGTTACAGGATCAGGCAAGCCGGCATTTGCTTTTACCACAATTGGTAAACTTGTCCACTTAGATATTTCCTCAACAATAGGAATTAAATCTTTTGGTCCCAAAGAGCAGTTTACACCCATTGCATCTACGCCCAAACCTTCCAGTGTAAGACACATGGCTGAAACTGAACATCCTGTAAATGTACGTTTATTTTCTTCAAATGTCATTGTTGTAATAACAGGCAGATTAGAATTTTCTTTTGCAGCTAAAACCGCTGCCTTTGTTTCCAATAAGTCAGTCATTGTTTCAATAACAATAATATCTGCATCTTTTGCCGCAACAACTTCTTCTTTGAAAATATCATAAGCCTCTTCAAAAGAAAGATTTCCTGTTGGTTCTAAAAGTTGTCCAATAGGTCCCATATCTAAGGCAACCATTGCATCTGTTCCTTTTGCTGCTTCCTTTGCATTAGTAATGGCAGCATTTATTAACTCATCAACAGTGTAACCTGTATTTTTCATCTTGTAACGGTTGGCACCAAATGTATTAGCATATACAACATCTGCTCCCGCCTCTATATATTGCTTATGAATATCTACAATCCAATCACTTTTTGTTATATTTAAAGTTTCTGGAACAGTTCCTAATTCCATTCCTTTTTGCTGAAGCATTGTTCCCATTGCTCCATCTAATACAACATAATTTTTGTCAAATAATTTATTGTTCATTTATAGATTATCTCCTGTTTTTACTTGGGTGTTATTTTAATCTTTATTTAACTACAGGTAGTACCCTGTTTTCTAAACTGACATTTATCCTTAAAATTACAGAAATCACAATTCTTTTTGCTTGAAACTTTTAAATTATGTCCCAAACCTATAACACATGTAACAGACTTAGTTGGCGTAAGCATCATGCTACTGTTTACACACACACCGATTCTTTTAGGTGCATCCAATATATCCAAAAACTGTCCCTGCAATTCAAGTGGAAAATCTCCATATCCCAGGCCAAATCTCCACGTATGCTCGTATTCTTTAAAATCTTTTAATATAATTTCTTCTGCCTTGTCACATACCTGTTCAATTACTGCAGAAGCCAAACTGTCTGTAACCATTGCCTCTGCCATACTTACAATCTGCTTTTTTCTAATTAAAGAATCCACTCCGCCTGATAAGGTTGCACACATAAAAACCGCCTTTTCGCAGTTTTCTAAATGTTTCTTAATTGAATTGCCCTTTAATTCAAAATTAGTACCTTCTACCATGCCATCAGCAATAGGGAAAACCTTGTATATAAATTTCCCCTCCATGTTTGCTTTTAATTCTTTTGCACATTTTGAAAGCATCTTCTCTGTCTGTTCATCAGGCTTGTTATTTCCATATCCTAAATATCTTAAAGCTTCACCAAAATTAACATTGTCAATTTCAATAATTCTCTGACCATTCATTTAACCAACTTGTCCTTTTTATTTATTCTTTACAAGATTAGTCACACTGTCACTAATTCTTTTTGCCACATAAGGATCGTTCATTGTATAAATGTGAACACCGTCCACACCATTGGCAACAAGGTCAACAATCTGGTCAATAGCGTATGATATACCGGCATCACGCATTGCAACCGGATCATCTCCAAACCTCTGTAAAACCTTAGATAATTTGGCTGGTATGCTGGCACCACACATTGAAACCATTCTTTCAATCTGTTTTTTATTTGTAACAGGCATAATTCCTGCTTCAACAGGAACATCAATTCCTGCAACTCTTACTTTTTCAATAAAATCATAGAAAACATTGTTATCAAAGAATAACTGAGAAATCAAATGATCTGCACCTGCTTCTACTTTGATTTTTAAATTTTTAATATCTTCTACAATATTTGTTGCTTCCTGATGTGTTTCCGGATAACAGGCACCTGAAACATGAAAGCCCATATTTTTTGACATAATATATTCTGTTAAATCAGATGCGTATTTAAAATCATGTTTTACTTCATAATCAGGATTAGCGTCACCACGTAATGCCAAAATATTCTTAACACCTTTTTCATTTAAGTCATTTAAAATTCTGTCAATATCTCCTTTGGAATTATATAAGCATGATAAATGAGCAATTGTTTCTGTGTTCAATTCATTTTTGATTTTTGCACATAAATCAACTGTTGTTGCCTTGGCAATTCCTGAGCCGCCGGCACCATATGTTACACTAATAAAATCAGGGTTTAAATCCTTTAATTCTCTTAATGTATTGTACACTGTTTCTACTCCACTTTCTTTCTTAGGTGGGAACACCTCAAAAGAAAACACTGTTTTTTTCTTAAAAATATCTGCTATATTCATCTTATTTTCACTTTCCTTATTTGCATTTTTCTAACTTATCTATTTATATTAGTTTTATTTAATTCCTGCAATTGTATTAGTTCTAATTATATTAATTTTCATATCATACCAATATATTTCAATACATTACTTTTATTAACACATTAATTTTTGCAAAACAAATTAAATCCAACTATTAAACACGTAATAATAATGCATACCGCAAAGAATGTACTCTCTATAAGCATAGAGAAAATCATTCCCACTGCAAACCAAAATAACGCAAATCCAAATAACCTATGCATACAACTCCTGTTTTATCTTCCTGTTTTACTAACAGTATATGCATGTATTATATTTTATTTGCTACTATTCCTTTTATTTTGTGTAATCCCTATTCAACTACATCTTCATCATCAATAGTGTCATCTTCTTTGTTTGTAAACTTGTTTACAATATCAGGTACCATGTCAATTATTCTTGCAAAGCCATCCTGATCCTTAACACTTATAAGTTTTGATGAGCCATCCTTTATAACTAAAACAGCACTTGGTGTAATCTTACCGCCAACACCGCCTGTTCCATTATCGCCTTTTGAAAATGTACCTAGTGCCATTCCAAAAGATACATCTGCCATTGGTAAAATTATAGTTTCACCAATTACAATTGGTTCTCCAACCACAGACTTAGTTGTTATAAAATTTTCCATTGCCTTAAGCAAATCTTCTGAATTTTTCTTATTATCAGCCATAATCAAAGCCTCCTTATACTAACCGATTTTTTTAATTATACGGTGAATTTCTTTATTAAAATAAAATCTCAAGCCGTAATAAAGAACAACACCTAACATTATATGTCCACTTAATTTAACATTTCCATTAAATATTTCATTTTGAAAATCCGGTGTGATTTTTATTTTTTTAGGATTCACATTAAAAACCGAATAGCCCATGGCTATATAGCCTAATGTCTTTCCTGTTAAATCAGGACTTTCAAAACCAATTTCGATATTTCCTTTTATTTTTTTAGGAAAAATATGCCTTAATGTTTTTATAATAATTTCTTTTCCAAACTTAAATGCTTTTTTAGTAGTTGGACTGTTTATAAATGCCTTTACGGCTCTTACCTTCGCGCATTTTTCTTTGAATTTGGAATAAATATTCTTTATATTTTTTCTAGCACCAAGTATAAAACCTTTTATATCTTTAATTTTTTCTTTCAGAAAATTAAAGATATAGTTTATATTAATGTGCGTTTTTTTTCGTTCTTTATTATCTGATTCTTGTTTTTTCACAATTAAGCGATTTGTTTCTTCTGTTTTTCCGATATCTTCTGAAATTTTCTGTTCAAATGTTTTTTCAGAATTTGTATTTTCAGAATCATTTTTATTATTGCCCTGAGTTTTTTGTTGTTTTAATTCTGTAGTCTCACAACTTTCTAATACTTTTTTGTCAGAAGTATCTTTTAATGAATCCTGTTTTTGTGAACCCTGTTTCTTCAAATCAGTTTTCTCAGATTTATCTTTTTTATCTTTTTTTTGCTTTTTTTTCAAAAAATCAATTGGCACAAAAAATATTCTAAGTTTTGATACATTACCGTCATTGCTGATTACTCCCTTGTAACTTACAAAACGAAGTAACCAGTGAGCTTTTATGGATAATTGATAATCTTTGTCAGATTTACTTCCCTGAATCTTATATGCGATAGGATAAAACAGGATTAACAAAGCCAGTGCAATAATCACCAGCAAAAGTATTCCAATTATTTTTAATATTAATAAAAAAATATGTAACATAGGCTAATTCATTTGCTCCATAATATATTTCTTAACATTTACATTTCCTGTTTTTTCAAGGCATTCCATTATAATAAGTGTCATCATGTCAAGTGCCTCTTCCCTACCTTTTGCAATTCCAATTACAACCATATCAGACTTATGATACCATTTTTGAATCAAAACGTTAGAAGGATATATTTCCAATGTATCATAATCATTTCTTGGCAGAGTGATTACATATGTATCAAACATTGGTTTTCTATTTTTAATTTTTCTTATAACCTTTCTTTTTTTGTCTAAAAGATTATAGCCTACATATAAATCCTCATACCAAATCATAATTATCCTGCCATTATTCCGTTAATAATTTCTATACAAGCCAGTTTTTCTGCCTTATCGTTGCAAATTGACAAGGTATTATATATATAATCCTGCAATTCGCTTATGTTATTAAAGAAGATTGGAAGTTCACTTAAAGCCTGCGCCATAACTGCCCTTGTAATCATTTTATCTGTATCTTTAAATAATTCTCTGTAGTCGTTTATTAACTGTTCTTTTTGGTTTTCTAAATAAGCTTCATCAACCACATCGTTGTTTTCTACCTTATCAAGTTTTACAAACATACTGTCAGAGTTTAGTTTAGGAAGCTTAAATACAATATTATATTCTTCCACCAAATCTAACTGTTTAATCTTATCTGCGTAACTTTCTTTTATCTGGTCTGTTATGTCATAAGCTGAAAGATGCGGATATATTTTCTCCTGTTCACCTTCAAGCATAACAAACATGTCCTCTATTTCCTCAAGTGATTTTGAAGAAAATTTATTTAAAAATAACAAGTTGGTATTTTTTATTATTTCATCACAGCCTTTTACAACATTGTCCTCTTCTTTTTCATCATTAGTATATAAAATTAATAAAAGGTCATTTAGTATTTCCTGAACTCTCATAAGGTTGTCCATTTCATCATCTATATACATGGTTATATCCGATAATCTGTCCTTAAACTCATCATATCCCTTAGAATCCATTTCTTTAAACTTAACATTTTTCAGATTGTCAAATTCTTCATATAAATGGGGATAGTTAGTTGCCATTGTATCCGTCTTATCAAGCATGGAGCATGTTTTAATCATGTACAAAAAGTCGTCTAAAGCTTCCTTTGTGCCGCCGTTGTAAATTGACAAGCCGTTAGAGAGCATTTCGAAAAACTTCTTTTTTGTAAGTCTTACCGGAAGTTGTCCAATAACATCTTTAATCTTACTGTTAATCATCATGTTATCTTCATCTTCTAAAATAAACTGCATAATTGTTCTTGTGAAATTTTCATCACTGTAACCACTAGGATAATCTTCTTCTCTGAATCTATACTCCACTCTGTTTACTGCGTGCTCGTATACGTTATATTTGTCCACATAACATGTAATATCAGCTACCTTTTCAATAATAATATTTCTAATTGACTCTAATTCTGCAATATTTTCTGAAAAATCTTCTGCCCCATTGGCATATTTTTCAATTGTTTCATTGATAGTTTTAACATATTCATTAAAACCGGGAGCTACCATGCCACCATCCTCTGAAACAGACACATAATATGTGTAATAATTCATCGCAAGACGAATTAAAGCATACTTGTTATTTATTTTCATAAATCCACCGGTATACTTTTTCAAACTTTCTTCAATGTTTCTATTTTTTAATAAATCTCCAACTATTTTCTTCATATACACTCTCTTTTAACATATAGAGTGCCTAATACAAGCACTCTATGTTTTATTCTTTATTTGTAATTCCTATAATTTTCATATAGATATTTTATTTTAAAATGTCAGAAAAATCAAATGTAGCAAAATAATCCTTTGGAGTTTCTGCTCTTCTTATAAGTTCAACTTCTCCATTTTCTTTAAGCAATAATTCTGCCGACTTTAATCTTCCGTTATAGTTATATCCCATTGCAAAACCATGTGCTCCTGTATCATGGATATATAAATAATCACCCATTTCAATCTTAGGAAGTTTTCTGTCTATAGCGAACTTATCGTTGTTTTCGCATAAACTTCCAACAACATCATATGTTTCAGTGCATGGTGCATTTTCTTTGCCAAGAACTGTAATATGATGATATGCACCGTACATTGCAGGTCTCATTAAATTAACTGCACAGGCATCAACCCCAATATATTCTTTGTAAATATGTTTTTCATGAACAGCCTTTGTTACTAATGCACCGTAAGGTCCCATCATAAATCTTCCCATTTCTGTAAAAATTGCCACATCACCCATTCCTGCAGGAGTTAAAATTTCATCATAAACTTTGTGTACTCCTTCTCCAATAACCATAATGTCATTTGGTGTCTGATCAGGTGTATAAGGGATTCCAACTCCACCTGATAAATTAATGAACTTAATGTCTGCTCCTGTTTCTTTTTCAAGTTCAACAGCCAACTGGAAAATTGTCTTAGCAAGCATTGGATAATATTCGTTTGTTACTGTGTTTGATGCTAAAAATGCATGTATACCAAAATTCTTAACACCTTTTGATTTTAAAATCTTGAAGGCTTCAGTTATCTGTTCTCTTGTCATACCATATTTTGAATCACCAGGGTTATCCATGATTCCGTTACAAACTTCAAAAATTCCACCTGGATTAAATCTGCAGCTTACTGTTTCAGGTATTCCACATTCCTTTTCCATGTAATCAATCATTGTAATGTCATCTAAGTTAATAATGCCACCTAATTCATTACAATACTTGAACTCTCCTTCTGGTGTTTCATTTGAAGAAAACATGATTTCATCGTTTCTAAAGCCTAACTTATCAGCAATCATAAGTTCTGTTGCAGATGAGCAGTCAACTCCACAGCCTGCTTCTTTTAATTTTTTAATAATAAATGGATTTGGAGTTGCCTTTACTGCAAAATATTCTCTAAATCCTTTATTCCATGAAAAAGCTTCATTTACTTTTCTTGCATTTTCCATAAATCCTTTTTCATCATAAATATGAAATGGTGTAGGATATTTTTTTACAATTTCTTCTACCTGTTCTTTTGTTACAAATGGTTTCTTATTCATTATTTTCAGTCCTCCTAAATATTTATCTACCATAGATATCACAAAGATATCTTAGTCTTTCAATTTCTTTTGCACCAAACTGGCCGTCTAACATTCGCCATCTCCAGTTTGTCCCCATTGATGATGGAAGATTCATTCTTCCTATATATCCAATCTTTAAAATGTCCTGTATTTGAAAAATCACCAAATTGGCAACACTTTCATAAGCCACTTTAAAAATCTTATCAGCTAAATCTTCTACTGAGCCTTCTCTACACTCAACATACTCTCTTATGTAGCCAAGCTCCCATTTTTCAATGCTTGTAAAATACCCAACTAATGTGTCATTGTCATGAGTACCACCATAAGCTACAGTATTAGGCACCCAATTGTATGGCAAATGATCATTACGTCTGTTACCATCAAAAGCAAATTCCAGAACTTTCATGCCGGGATAACCTGATTTTTCAAGTACCTCTACAACTTCAGGCATTTTTATACCTAAATCTTCAGCAATAATGTGTTTGTCACCTATGGACTCGTTAATTGCATTAATAAGTTTAAGTCCCGGTCCTTTTTGCCACTGACCGTTTCTTGCATCACTGTCTTCTGCAGGAATTGCATAATATTTGACAGTGCCTATAAAATGGTCAATTCTTATTACATCATATATTTTAGCTGAATGTTCCATTCGTTTTCTCCACCATGAAAAATCATCAGCTTCCATTTTGTCCCAGTCATAAAGTGGATTGCCCCATCTCTGACCTAAATCAGAAAACGCATCAGGGGGTACACCTGCAACTTTTTTAGGATTTAATTCTTCATCTAATTGGAACATGCCTGTATTCTGCCAAACATCAGCAGAATCCATTGCCACATATATTGGTATATCACCAATAATCAGGATTCCATTTTCATTAGCATATTCTTTTAATTTGCACCACTGCTCATTAAACTTAAACTGTATGAACTTGTAAAAGTCCATATCATCCTTTAGTTCTTCTTTAAAAGCCCCTACTGTTTCGCCTTCTCTAAACTTTATTTTCTTATCCCACTCACTCCAAGGTCTGCCTTCATATTTATCTTTGCAGGCTCTATACAAACTATAATCTTCAAGCCAGAATTCATTTTCTGTAAAAAACTCTTTATATTCATTTAATTCCTTATGATTACTATTCTCATAAGCCACTCTTAAAACTTCAAATCTTGAATTATAAACCAAGCCATAGTCAACATACTGGTCTTCAATATTCCATCTTTTACTGTCAACAAATTCTTTAGTCAAAAGTCCTTCTTCTATCAACATATCTAAATCTATAAAATATGGATTTCCTGCAAAAGCAGAAAAAGAAGCATAAGGGCTGTCTCCAAAACTTGTAGGTCCAAGAGGTAACACCTGCCAATATTTCTGTCTTGCTTTAACTAAGTTATCTACAAACTCATAAGCTTTTTTCCCAAAAGTTCCAATTCCGTATGGACCCGGTAAACTACTAACAGGCATTAACACACCTGCACTTCTGCTAAATTGTTCCTGCATATTTTTTATTCCTTTAATATTTTTTACGTTTCATTTTTGCATTTCCTTCTGTTACATTTCAACACAATGTAGCATTAATTTCTATTTGCCACACTCGAAATCACACTTCATACAAATTCTAAGCCATAGTTCCTATTTATGTTCATGTGTAAATAAATGTTCCTGACAATATTCCTTATTTCCTGAACATTTTGAGCAATATCTAAATGTTAATGTAGGATCATCTAATTCTGTTCTGCCACATATAGCACATTTATGTCTTGCACCATTTGCATAAACATTAGGCTTTGCTTTTTTAATAGACTTATTATATTGTGCTTTTCTCTTTATTGAGGAAGGTCTTCTTCCTGATTTTTTATCTAAAATAACATATATAACAACATTAAGTAATGATGCGGCAATTAACACAAGCACTATTAAACCTAAATTCATACTTGTTCTAAACGCACTGATAATGTCATAAATAATATATGCTACATATAGGAATCCAAACCATTTAATCTTAATTGGAATTATGAAATATAACAGTAATTCCTGTTCCGGATAAGTAAAAGCGTATGCTAAAAATATAGACATGTTAATGTAATATGTGCTTACATAGCCACCAATAATTACTCCAAATATACTGCCCATGGCTGTTCCATAAATAACTGTAAGAACTACATATAAAATAAGTCCTGCTATTACTGTAAATATAATTCCTGAAAAAATATACTTTGTGAAGCGTTCACTTCCCCATGTATGTTCAAGTTCACGTCCCAATGAATAATATAGGAATAACATAATAATAGTAAAAATTCCTAAACTTTCAGGTGGTACTAAAATCCATGTAACCACTCTCCATATCTGTCCCTGAAAAATCTCGTATGGATTAAACTGTAAAAACTGATATAGTTCAGGAGTTGTCAACTGAATAACATATCCTATTACATAAGCAATGATTAAATACAATGGTAAATTTGGAATTGAAAAACTCTGTTTTCTTCTATTAAATTCTGACATTCTAATCTCCTTATTTTCCTAATATAACAATCCCATCTAATTTCTAGAGGGTTATAAGTCACATTCTTTGTTCTAAATAACCATATTACAGTATAATTTCTACAGGGTACTTTGTCAAACAACTTCAGCGTTTTCTTTTAGTTTGTAAACAAACTTTTTTCACATCTTTTTCTGTTGTTTTTTTTTCCTATTTATAATATAATAATAAGTCGATTTTGATATTTTTATGTCAAAAGCATTTTAATAGGTAATAAAACATATATTTAATATACGTTACTCGTATTAATAAGGGTAATTAGGAGGCAAATATGAACGAGAATGCAAATTATAGTTTAGGTATTGATATTGGTTCTACTACTGTAAAAATTGCAATACTTGACCAAGATAACAATCTTGTTTTTTCAGATTACGAAAGACATTATGCAAATATTCAGGAAACTTTAGCTTTACTTTTAGATAAGGCACGTAAACAGTTAGGTTCAATTGAATTAAGTCCTATGATTACAGGTTCAGGTGGTTTAGCACTTTCTGAACATTTGAAAGTGCCATTTGTACAGGAAGTTGTGGCAGTATCTACTGCTCTTGAAGATTATGCACCACAAACTGATGTAGCAATCGAATTAGGTGGCGAAGATGCCAAAATTATTTATTTTACAAATGGTATCGAACAAAGAATGAATGGTATCTGTGCTGGTGGTACAGGTTCTTTTATTGACCAGATGGCTTCACTTTTACAGACAGACGCTTCAGGTCTTAATGAATATGCAAAAAACTATCAGGAAATATATCCTATTGCAGCCCGTTGTGGTGTATTTGCGAAAACAGATATACAGCCACTTATTAACGAAGGTGCCACAAAAGAAGATTTGGCAGCTTCAATTTTTCAGGCTGTTGTAAATCAGACTATTTCAGGTTTAGCCTGCGGTAAACCAATTAGAGGGACAGTTGCCTTCCTAGGTGGTCCACTTCACTTCTTACCTGAATTAAAAAATGCATTTATCAGGACTTTAAAATTAGACGACGAACATGTTGTTGCACCGGAACATTCTCATTTATTTGCCGCTACAGGTGCAGCATTAAATCATAAAGAAAATATTAAAGTAGACATTGATGACTTATACGAACAGTTATCTCATGGTGTGCAAATGTCAATGGAAATCAAGAGACTGGAGCCATTATTCCAGAATCAGGAAGCTTATGACAAGTTTACTGAAAGACATAATAAGGCAAAAGTTAAAAAAGGTGACTTGGCATCTTACAGTGGTAACTGCTACCTTGGTATTGACTCAGGTTCTACTACAACTAAGGCAGCTTTAGTTGGCGAAGACGGTACATTACTCTACTCTTTCTATAGTGGAAACAACGGTAATCCGTTAAAAACAATTATTGATTCAATTAAAGATATTTACGCAAAGCTTCCAAAAGACGCTCACATTGTCCGTTCCTGTTCAACAGGTTATGGTGAAGCTTTAATAAAAAATGCCCTTCTTTTAGATGAAGGCGAAGTTGAAACTGTTGCCCATTATAATGCGGCTGCATTTTTTGAGCCACAGGTAGACTGCATTCTTGATATCGGTGGTCAGGACATGAAGTGTATCAAGATTAAAAACAATTCTGTTGACAGTGTTCAGTTAAACGAAGCCTGCTCTTCAGGATGTGGTTCATTTATTGAAACTTTCGCAAAATCTCTTAACTATTCTGTTGAAGATTTTGCCAAAGAAGCTTTATTCGCTTCTAATCCAACTGACCTTGGTACAAGATGTACAGTATTTATGAATTCAAATGTTAAACAGGCTCAAAAGGAAGGGGCCAGCGTTGCAGACATTTCTGCCGGTTTGGCATACTCAGTTATAAAAAATGCTTTATATAAAGTTATTAAAATATCAGATGCCAGAGACCTTGGTAGAAAAATTGTTGTTCAGGGTGGTACATTTTACAATGACGCCGTTTTAAGAAGTTTGGAAAAAGTTGCCCACATCCACGCAATCAGACCTGACATTGCAGGTATTATGGGTGCTTTCGGTGCTGCTCTTATTGCAAGAGACAGATATAAAGGCGAGCCTACAACAATGTTGAATCTTAAGCAGTTAGAAGAATTTACATACACAACTTCAATGACTAGATGCAAAGGTTGTACAAACTCATGTTTACTTACAATCAACAAATTCTCTGATGGCAGAAGATTTATAAGTGGTAACAGATGTGAAAAAGGTATTGGTGGTCAGAAAAACAAAGATAACATACCAAACCTTTTTGAATATAAACTTAAAAGAATGTTTGATTATGAGCCATTGTCACCTGACAATGCGCCTAGAGGAATTGTAGGTATTCCAAGAGTTCTTAATATGTATGAAAATTTTCCATTCTGGGCTACATTCTTTAAGAAACTTGGCTATAGTGTTGTTCTTTCACCAGAATCATCACATAAACTTTACGAAATGGGTATTGAATCAATACCTAGTGAATCGGAATGTTATCCTGCAAAACTTGTACACGGACACATTACATGGTTAATTAAACAGGGTGTTAAATTTATTTTCTATCCTTGTATACCATACGAGAGAAACGAAACGCCTGATGCAAACAACCATTATAACTGTCCTATTGTTACATCTTATGCAGAAAATATAAAGAACAACGTTGAAGAATTAGAAGATCCTTCAATGAAGTTTATGAATCCTTTCATGGCTCTCACAAATGAAGAAACAATTACTTCAAGACTTGTTGAAGAGTTTGGAAAAGAATTTGGAATTAATGCCGGCGAGGTTAAGGAAGCCGCTCACTTAGCTTGGGAAGAACTTCTTAACTCAAGAAACGATATGGCAAAAAAAGGTGAAGAAACTCTTAAATACATGGAAGAAAACGGAAAGCGTGGTATTGTTCTTGCAGGCCGTCCATACCATGTTGACCCTGAAATAAACCATGGTATACCTGAAATGATTAATTCATACGGTCTTGCTGTTTTAACTGAAGACTCAATTTCTCATTTGGCAGAAGTTGAACGGCCGTTGATTGTATCTGACCAGTGGATGTATCACTCAAGATTATATCGTGCAGCTAACTATGTAAAAACAAGAGACGATTTAGATCTTGTTCAGTTAAACTCTTTTGGATGTGGTTTAGATGCTGTAACTACTGACTGCGTTAGTGATATTTTAACTAAGTCAGGAAAAATCTACACTGTACTTAAAATTGATGAAGTAAATAACTTAGGTGCCGCAAGAATCCGTATTCGTTCACTTCTTGCAGCAATTAGAGTTCGTTCAGAAAATCATTTTGAAAGAACAATTCAGCCTTCTTCAATTAACAAGGTTGAATTTACAAAACAAATGTATGAGGATAAATACACAATTCTTACACCACAGATGAGTCCAATTCATTTCAAAATGCTTCAGGCTGCTTTAAACTCATGTGGTTACAACTTTGAAGTAATGGACAGTAAACCATCATGCGTAGATGTAGGTTTAAAATATGTAAACAATGACGCCTGCTACCCTTCTTTAATTGTTGTTGGTCAGATTATGGAAGCTTTGCTTTCAGGTAAATATGACTTAAACAAAACAGCAGTTATTATTACTCAGACAGGTGGCGGTTGTCGTGCAACTAACTACATTGGTTTCATTAGACGTGCTCTTGAAAAAGCAGGTATGTCACATATTCCTGTTCTTTCTCTTTCACTACAGGGCTTAGAGAAAAACAGTGGCTTTAAGATTACACCAAAGTTTGCTATTAAGGCTGTTGAAGCTGCAATGTACGGTGACTTATTTATGAGAGTTGTTTACAGAACAAGACCTTATGAAGTAAACGAAGGCGAAACTGATGCTTTACATAAAAAATGGGAATATAAATTATGTAAAGAACTTGCCGATAATAAATTTGGTATCAGACGTTTTAAGAAAAACATGAAAAAAATCGTTGAAGAATTTGATGTCATTCCTGTAAAAGATATTAAGAAACCTAGAGTTGGTATTGTAGGTGAAATTCTTGTTAAATTCTCTCCTACTGCTAACAATAACTTAGTTGAATTATTAGAGTCAGAAGGTGCTGAAGCTGTAATGCCTGACTTGGTAGACTTCTTCCTATATGGATTTAGAAATGCTACTTTTAAATACGAGAATTTAGGTTTTGATAAAAAATCAGTTCGTATTAACAATTTAGGTATCAAAGCTATTGAATGGTTTAGAAATTCAGCCAAAAAGGCACTTATTGAGAGCAAGCACTTCACTCCTACTTCCGATATATGGGAAATGAGCGAAATGGCTGAAAAAGTTGTTTCTATAGGTAACCAGACAGGTGAAGGTTGGTTCTTAACAGGTGAAATGCTTCATTTGCTACATGATGGCGTTCCAAATATTATTTGTACTCAGCCTTTTGCATGTTTACCAAACCACATTGTAGGTAAAGGTGTAATTAAAAAATTAAGAGCCATGAATCCTGATGCAAATATTGTAGCCGTTGACTATGATCCCGGTGCCAGCGAAGTAAACCAGCTTAACCGAATTAAGTTAATGCTTGCAACTGCAAACAAACGACTAAATCAGGAAAAAAATAGATAATTAGATAATTTCAAAATTATAAAGTAAAACAAAAAACCGGTTAATAGTTGTAATCTACTATTAACCGGTTTTTATTTAGGTTTAACATTCTTTTTTGTATTTAGATATTACTACCCCTGCAATCCATTTGCCTGTCTAATCATATCTTCCACAACAATGTCGAAGATTTCACCAACAGTATTACAGTATTCTAATATTTTCCAAGGTTCATTTGTATGGAAATGAATTTTTACTAAATCTTCATCTCCTGCTGCAATTAAACTGTTTCCTTCAAAATTATCTGTTATGTAATCAGAAATTTCATCCTCATCTAAATCTTTATCTCTTCTTTCGATTAATAACTGTGTGTCATAACGATATGCAAACTGATCGTCTTCCGCATCAATTGAATTTACTGCCATTTCTTCTCTCCTTTATATATTTTCTATTTGCCAATCTATTGGCTCTACGCCACTTGCCTTTAAGAACTCATTTGCCTTGCTGAAATGTTTACATCCTAAAAAACCTCTGTAAGCTGATAAAGGGCTTGGATGTGGTGCTTCTAAAATCAAATGTTTTGGGTTAGTGAGCATTGCTTTTTTTCTTCTTGCAGGCGCTCCCCACAACATATACACAATTGGTCTGTCCTGTGCATTAACTGCCTGAATTACCGCATCAGTAAACTGTTCCCAACCATGTCCCTGATGAGAATTTGCCTGATGTGCTCTAACAGTCAAAACTGTGTTTAGTAATAAAACTCCCTGGTCTGCCCATTTTTTCAAATAACCGTTATTTGGAATATAGCATCCTAAATCATCATGTAATTCCTTGTAAATATTTACAAGAGATGGCGGAATATCCTGTCCCGGCTGAACTGAAAAAGACAACCCATGTGCCTGGTGTTCATTATGGTAAGGATCCTGCCCTAATAATAAAACTTTTACATCTTTTAAAGGTGTAAAATGAAATGCATTGAAAATATCCTCTGCGGGAGGATATACAACTGTTTTACTGTATTCATCTTTTACAAAATTGTATAACTGACTGTAATATTCTTTTCTAAACTCACTGCTTAAAGGCTCAAGCCAGTCATTTGTTATCATTGACATAAAAACTCCCTCTTGTACTAATTTATATACCAATCCGTTGGTACTCATTTATAAACCGAATCATTTATAAAATAAATTATTTGTACTCATTTATCTGATAAACTATTTTTTCTCTTCCTTCTGCAAAATTTCATCAATAAAATTTCTGTCGTTATATACTTTTATGCCACCTGGAATATTAATGATTTCAAAATGATTTGACGTCATTTTTTCTCCATCAACATTAAAAGTACATAACTCATCAGTATCTATTATAATCTTATTTTCTGAAAATCTTGTAACGTACTCTGAATTTTCGTGTTTTCCTCTTAACAGTTTAATTAAAATTGGAATAATCTTAGGTTTAGGCAATTTTTCAACAAAATATATGTCAAACATACCATCTTCCAATAAAGCATGAGGTGCGATTCTAAAACCGCCACCATAATACTGTCCATTTCCAACTGCAAGAATTGTGCATGAATTTTCTACCTGAGTTTCTCCCATTGTTATTTTTAAGTCCTTAAACTTATATTTAAAATAAGAGTATACAAGACTTGCATTGTATCTTTGAGAAACCGGAATCCATTTTTTCTTTCTTATAAATGATATGTTATTTGCCACATCTGCATCCAGTCCAAGACACGCCACATTTATAAAAAATCTGTTATTGATTTTTCCTAAGTCAATATTCAGTATTCCATTTTGATACTGCTTTAGGGTTTTATCAAAATCATTTCCACTGCCTGTTGGAATATTTCCAAGAATCTTGTTTTCAGATTTTGCAATTCCGTTAAGTACTTCGTTTAAATTACCGTCACCACCAACGGAAAAAACTACACATTCCTCATCAGGTATTTTTTTTGCCAGATACTGTGCATCACCTGTTTTCTTTGTGTACATAACTTTGTAAGGCACCTGTCTTTTAAGACATGCCTCTCTTATATTCTTTTCTAATAATTGTTTGTTAATTTTTCCACTTATAGGATTAATTATAAAATAATACTTCATTTGTATCACTCTCTTCTGTAATTAACTATTTTTCTGTCTGATTAACTATTACTATTTTCTTTTTTAACTATTACTATTTTTTTTTAATTATAGCTAATTGAGTATAGTTATAATCTAACAGAAACCCCATTTTTGTTTAGATATTTCTTTAAATCGCTTATTTCCAATTCCTTATAATGGAACAATGATGCAGCAAGAGCTGCGTCTGCTTTACCATCTGTTAATGCTTCTAAGAAATGTTCTTCCTTTCCTGCGCCACCTGATGCAATTACAGGAATTGAAACATTCTCTGCAATTGTTCTTGTTAATTCAAGGTCATAACCCTGCTTAATGCCGTCACAATCCATACTTGTAAGAAGAATCTCTCCTGCTCCAAGTTCATTTGCCTTCATTGCCCACTCAACGGCATCAATTCCCATATCGATTCTGCCACCGTTTTTGAAAATGTTCCAGCCACTTCCATCCTCACGTCTCTTTGCATCAATTGCCACAACTACGCACTGACTTCCAAACTTGTCCGCTGCTTCACTTATTAAATTAGGATTCATTATAGCTGATGAATTAATTGAAATCTTGTCAGCTCCCTCACGTAAAAGCGCCTTAAAGTCATCAACAGTTCTAATTCCTCCACCAACTGTAAAAGGAATAAATACCTGTTCTGCAACCTTTCTAACTAATTCCGTAACAGTGGCTCTATGGTCAGATGTTGCTGTTATATCCAAAAAAACAAGCTCATCTGCCCCTGCTTTGTTGTAAGCCTTAGCTACTTCAACAGGATCTCCGGCATCCCTTAAATTGACGAAATTAGTCCCTTTAACTACTCTGTTGTTATTTATATCCAAACATGGAATAATTCTCTTTGTATGCATATTCTGTCTCCATTCTTACTTTAAATCTTTGCAAAATTGTCCAGTATCTTCAAGCCAACATCACCACTTTTTTCAGGATGAAACTGGCACGCAAAAACATTGTCTTTTTCTACTGATGAATGAAAATCAGTAATGTAGTTTGTTTTTGCCTTTACTATTTCCTCTTCTCTTGCTTTTAAATAATAAGAATGAACAAAATAAACATACGCCTGCTGGTCAATATCTTTAAATAGGCGGCCATTGTTTGTAAGTTCTAGGGAATTCCAGCCAATATGTGGAATTTTAAAGCCCGGTGTTTCAGGGAATTTAACAATCTCTCCCGGTAAAATTCCAAGACCTGCCACTCCCGGTGTCTCCTCACTACTTTCAAACAATAACTGAAGTCCAAGACATATTCCCAAAAAAGGAATCTTCTTATCCACAACATCATATATTGTGTTCACTAAATTGTATTCTTTTAATTTTTTCATTGCATCACCAAAAGAACCAACTCCCGGTAATACAACCTTGTCTGCTGAAAGTATTTCATCTCTGTCTCTTGATAAAATAGTATCCTGACCTAAAAACTGAAATGCCTTTTCAACACTCTTAATGTTTCCTGCATCATAATCAATAATTGCTATCATTAATCAAGTCTCTCCTCTGAATTATTGCAGTCTAACCGGAACCAAAATTCCACTCCATTTTCTTTATTTACAACACCACATTCTTTATTATGTCTGTCCATTATTGCCTTAACAATAGAAAGTCCAATACCGTTTCCACCGTAGGCTCTTGTTCTTGCTTTGTCAACTTTATAGAATTTAATCCAAATATTTTCCAGTTCATTTTCCGGAATGTTTTTTCCAGTGTTAAAAACCGCTACTCTTACTATACCATTTTTTTCAGTAATTTCTACTTTAATTATTTTGTTTTCGTCAACATGATTGATTGCATTGTTCAAATAATTAGTAATTACTTCCTCAATTTGGAACTCATCTGCGTATACATATAAAGGTTCATTATAATCAAACGTTACATTAATATCCTTTTCTTCCAACTTAATCTTAAGGGAAGCAATAACACCTTTAATTACTGATACAATATCAAATCTTTCCAGATTAACATGTGTGTCACCAAACTCTAACTGGTTTAACGTAAGAAGGTTCTTAACCATCTTATTCATTTTGGAAGCCTCATCAATAATAACATTACAATAATACTTCATATCTTCCGGATCTTCTGTAATTCCGTCCTGAAGCCCCTCAGCATAACCCTGTATTAAAGCAATTGGTGTTTTTAATTCATGAGATACGTTTGAGATAAACTCTTTTCGCATTTCATCTATTTCATTTTTCTTTTCAATATCTTTTTGAAGTTCAATATTAGCAGACTTCAAATCAGTAATGGCTTTCTCCAATTTATCCGACATATCATTCATGCTGTTTCCAAGAACACCTAACTCGTCATTATGATGCCCCTTGTACTTAACATCAAAATCCAAATTCGACATTCTCTTTGAAATATCTGCCAACTCCAACAGTGGTTTAGTATATCTGCTGGTTACAATTAAAATAATTATTGTTGCCACTAATATTGCAACAACTCCTATACCTAAATAAAATTTATTAGAAATACTTATACTTTCCTTAAAGCTTTCCACTGACATTCGAATCATTATTGTATAACCGTTAGACAAAGTGCTGGTTAATTCATAATATTTATCAGAAGACTCCTTATCTACTGTGGAATGAATTTTATACCCATTGCCTTTTTCCACAAGAGTAGGTGTCTTGTTTTGCATAATATTTCGACCAAAAATAATGTCACGCCATCTGTCTTCAAGCATTTTACCGGCACCATAGTCGTAAACAACATTACCAGAGTCATCTACTACAATAGATGTAGCCCCTGCCTTTTCACAGGTCTTATTTACCGACTTAGTGCTTGAATCATCAGAAAATGTACTGTCTTCTTTTACAACCTGCTTTATTTTGTAATAAACTTCCTTTATGGAATCCTGTTTTGTTTTCGTATAATATTTCTCCATAAAAAGACTGCTATATATTACAAGTGATGCCATTGACAATGTCATAATAATAACTATTAAAGCAGCCATTTTATATCTTATTGATTTTTTCATTAATTTACCTCGAACTTGTATCCCATTCCCCAAATAGTAAGAATGTATTTTCCACAGTCGCCTAATTTGCTTCTAAGTTTCTTTACGTGAGTATCGATTGTTCTAGCATCGCCAAAATAATCGTAATTCCAAACATTATTTAAGATTTTTTCTCTTGATAAGGCTATACCTTCATTTTCAACAAAGTATGTAAGAAGTTCAAACTCCTTGAAACTTAAGTCTACAATTTCTCCATGAACTTTTACTAAATGTGCAGCCTTATTAATTTCAATATCTCCTGCCTGCTCAATTTCATTTTGGTCAATCTTATTAGTTCTTCTAAGAATTGCGTCAACTCTTGCCACCAAAATCCTTGGACTGAAAGGTTTTGAAATATATTCATCCACACCTAATTCAAATCCTAATAATTCATCACTTTCCTCACTTTTTGCAGTAAGCATAATAATTGGAATCTTTGAGAATTTTCTAATTTCCCTGCATACTTCCCAGCCATCCATCTTTGGCATCATTACATCCAATATAATTAAATCAAAATCATTATGTTCAACAAATAAGTCAATAGCCTCTTCCCCATCAGCCGCTTCTATTACTTCATAGTCTTTTCTAACAAGGAAATCTTTCACTAATTTTCTCATTCTTGCTTCATCATCTACAACTAATATTTTCAACTTTGACATATCCATTATTCCTCCTGCTATACTTTTAGTTATTGTATCATAATAATTTTAAATTAACAAAAAGTTGTGTTTATTATGTGTATTAGAATGAAAAACTTAATGCTAATGCCATTCCCAATATTGATAGCCAACCGTAAATGCCATTTGTTTCTCCTATGTGTGGAGCATTTGATGCAGCACTATTTTTTGAATTACCTGTGGCTTTTACTGAACCGTTGTTGTTTGTATTTGGAGTATTCTTTGAAGACTCAGTTATCTTTTCTCCTTTCTCCCTGTGCTATTATTTTTTCCTATATGTTCTTAAATTTATTAATATTTCTTATTTTTCTTTATTGTTTACAGGGTTTTTTACCTGGCTTTCCTTTTTTTTTATTAGACAAATATTTGTTTTTTTACAATTTGGTAACTTTTTTATTATTGACTTTTATGCCTTAAAAGTTTAACATAATACTTGCACAATTTAATATTTATGGGCTAGTACTGGTTTCGACAGGGATTTGGAATCTGGTGAAGCTATCCGTAGGTGATACGTTAAATCACAACTTTAAAATTAAACGCTGAAGATAATTTAGCTTACGCTGCCTAGTTGCAGCTGTCACTAATAAGTCTCCTACAGCTTGTTAGTTGGCATCGACTTTCGTAGGGAACCCTAATTACAAAGCTTTGAGTAATTAGGAGCATTATGAAGCTACTAAGAGGTAAAGGGTGTTAGTTCCCGTTATCTTAAGGGAATGTCAAATAACTGACTATGATAGTAGAAGAACGGTGGAAGGATTTTTGGACAGGGGTTCGACTCCCCTCTAGTCCACTCTATTTTTTACTCTATCTTATCTTTAGTATATTTCCCTTATTTCTACATACACTGTTAATATGAATTTAATTGAAGGTGGCTTTATGTATAAAAATTTCAAAAAATATATTATCAGTGGCATTATTTTTACAATTGTTTTCGGCTCTCTTCTCCACTTCTTTTATGACTGGTCGGGAAAAAATGTAATTGTAGGTTTATTCTCCCCTATTAATGAAAGTGTTTTTGAACATTTAAAACTTTTATATTTTCCTATGTTATTGTGGATTGTTCCGGGATATTTTATTTACGGAAAGAAAAACCGCAACTACTTCCTATCTTCATTCATAGGATTAGTTTGCGGTTTAATCTTAACACCTGTTCTATTTTATTTATATACGTCATACACCAAAACATCTATTCTTCCGGTTGATATAGGAATTTTTGTAATTAGTGTTGTTGTATCTTTCGCCTTGTTTGCGTATATATTTTTAAATTATAATTTTAATTTCTTCTCCGTAAAAATGGGAATACTTCTTTGGGAACTTGTTTTTGCAATGTTTATTATTTCTTATCTCTTGCAGTAAACCAAAACATAAATCCAATAAACAAGCCACCAACAATATTTGATGTGACCCCAAAAAGTTAGACTTTTATTGCGTAACAGGTTTTAATATCTG
>NZ_QUDZ01000007.1:153993-161131 GCF_003477765.1 Eubacterium sp. AF34-35BH | reverse complement strand
TGATGTGACCCCAAAAAGTTAGACTTTTATTGCGTAACAGGTTTTAATATCTGTTACGCATTTTTTATGCAACCAAGAGGCTGAGTCTGTATTGGACAGGACTCAACCATCCTATTTTTTCTTTAATTCTTTTTTCATTGTAATATCTTATATATTTTTCAATTTCAGTTTTCAATTCTTCATAACTGTAATAAACAGTTCCATAGTATATTTCTTGTTTAAGCAGACCAAAGAAATTTTCCATGACTGAATTATCAAGGCAATTACCTTTTCGTGACATGCTTTGAAATATTTTCTCTTCTCTAAGTCTATGTGAATAAGCTTTCATCTGATATGCCCATCCCTGATCTGAGTGAAAGGTCCTTCGAAATGGGCAGTCAGAAGTTACCTCAATGGCTTCATTTAGTGCATTCATCACATTTGCTGCTGAAGGACGTTTATCTATTCCATAACTTATTATTTCACCATTGAACATATCCATGAATGGATCTAAATATAGCTTATGCATTGTCATTTTACCTTTAGAATCTACTTCATAGTATTTAAACTCTGTTGTATCAGTTGTAATCTTCTGATGAGGTATATGTGTATTAAATCTTCTTTTGATTCTATTAGGAGCAACCGTTCCAATTCTACCTTTGTAAGAACTATATTTACGACTCTTCCTCGTAAATGACATCACCTGAAGATTATATTTCTGCATAATGCGTTGAACCTTCTTCTTGTTCACGATATAGCCTTGATTACGGAGTTCACCACACATGCGACGGTAGCCATAATCTTTGTTACGTTTATGTATTTCATGAATCTTTTCTTCTAATTCTATATCTGGATTTTCTCTATCAAATCTTTTTTGCCAATACATATATGTTGCCTTTGGAAAACCAACAACTGCGAGAATGTCTTTTAGTTTGAATTCTCCCCGGAGGCTTTGGACGATTCTCGCTGTTTTTTCAGAAGAGCTTCCTCCTCTAAACGCAGCCTCCTCAGTTCTTTTAAATATGCATTCTCTATTCTAAGCTTAAGAATTTCATCTTCAAGTTCTTTTACATGTTCAGTACTGGTATCAACCGGAACTGTAGTTGTATCTTGTTCAATATTTAACTTTTTGTTTGATGTACCCAATGTTTTCCTGCAACCTTTCTTATGTGGTCTCAATGCATCAGGACCGGCGATCTGGAAATCCTTTACCCACTTACAGATTTGAGAGGGATTATATATTCCTTCACGAAGAGCCAGCTCCTGATATGAGAGTTCGCTTGTTAAATATAATTCTACAACAGAAAGCTTCTTTTCAAAAGAGTATTTATCTTGTTTTCGCGAACGCATAAGTCCTTTGTCACCATGAGTTTCATAATTCCGAACCCATTTCTTAATGTTTGGCCAGGCAGGTACACCATATCGTTTGGCTAAGTATTTATAGCCACCTTCACCGCTAAGATATGCTTCAACAACCTGCTTTTTGAATTCATAACTGTATTTTGCCATAAAAATACCGACCTCCAATCGTTAGATTTTTAGGTCTAACTTTTGGGGGTCGGTACATTAGTCACATTGGAGCCTTTTTTTCTTTATAGGAAAGACCGTAGTTGGCGTTCTGGTAAATTGAAAACAGCCTTCCGGGTGGCGGGCATAGATTCCACTATATCGAATCATTTTAAAGAACATGTGGGAAATAACACTGGCAACAGAATGGAAAAAAAAATGAAGCAAAAGAAAAGCCCACCTCTCAAGATTGAGGGGCGCGGGGAGTTGAATAGGCGAAGCATGCTTTTTATTAGTGGTATCTGAATTTTAGAAAGTATATGCGGCAAACAACATTTTTGGTATACTGAAGTATATTTTAATTATTATATGGCATAAGTGATAGGGCATTTTTATGTTAGGTACAGTTAGGTTGTAGTTGAAAAGGAGGACATTATGACAAAGAAAGGAAAACTAAGAAAGGGTATCAGTATTCTACTTGCAGTATGTATGGCTCTCCCTGTGGGATTTGTTGCGAAAAGCGAAACTGTGCATGGAAAAGTGATAGATGCAGATACAACAAAAAGAGAATTATGGTCTACATCCTTTGAATCAGCAGATGGATTTAAAACTTCTACAGTAGATGATAAGAAGGGCACAGCCAATATTACAACAAATGAACTAAGCTATCAGATAAATGGAAATTTATCCGGTGAAATCGAGAGTTACTCGGGAAGTGCCGCGAAAAATGATAATGAAGTTTTGAAAAATTTGTTTGACGGAGACTCTGGAACAAAATATTTAACTGATGTAAAGCCGTCGGAAGTTATTGTAAAACTAAAGAGTCAACGGGTTATAAAATCCTATGCGATAACTTCTGCGAATGATGCTCCCGGAAGAGACCCTAAGAATTGGAGTCTTCAGGGTAGAAATTCGGATAATGAAAGCTGGGAAACCATCGACAATAAAACAAATCAGGTGTTTAATGGCAGATATAAACAAAATTATTTTGAATTGGATAACAGCAAAGCATATAGCCAGTATAGATTGCGGATTACAGCAAATAAAAATGGTGGTTCCATGACACAATTTTCAGAGTTTATTCTTGCAACAGGCAAGTGTCAGGAAGTTGGTGCTTCTATTAGCAGAATGAATAGTAATATTACTTCCGGACCGAGCGATGCATGGAATCAAAAATCCAATGTGGGTTGGACAGGAAGCCACTCTCTTGTATGCAAGGGAGTTCATGTAGGAACTGGTCATGCATATTCTTATAATGTTATTTATGACAACTTGAATATTACAGTAAGTGATAATACAAATTTAAGATATGTAATTTTTCCTTCCATGTCTAATGGAGACGAATATGACTATGAATATACACAGATGCATATGGCGGTGGATTTAAAGTTTAAGGATGGAACTTATTTAAGTGAGTTAGGTGCAATTGATCAAAATGGAAATAAGGTGGATGCACAGTCTCAGGGAGATAGTCGTACACTGGTGGCACAACAGTGGAATGAAATTTACAGCAAAATTGGTGATGTGGCAAAGGGAAAAGTCATTGAAAAGATTTTGGTTGTGTACGATATGAAAGCTCATAATGCGAGGGCTTTAGCAAAATTCCAGACATATTTTGATGACATTGAAATATATAATCAGGATTATCCGGTATATTCTCATTTATCAGATTATGTAAATATTCTAAGAGGAACGAACAATACAGGAAACTTCTCCAGAGGGTTGACAATTCCGGCAGTAACAGTGCCAAACGGATTCAACTTTTGGATTCCTGCAACCAGCGCAAGCAGTAATACGGCTTATGAATATCAGAAAACAGATGAATTTCGTTGTATGAGAATAAGCCATGAACCGTCTATATGGGTTGGTGATAGAGGAACCTGGCAATTTATGGTAAATACCAGCAAAGATTATAATACAAATGACGATTATGGATTGGGAACGTTAAAAGCAAACTTTAGTCATAATAATGAGGTAGCAAAAGCGCATTATTATAAAGTTTCTTTTGATGGCAATGGAGGCGATGCAGCAAATTCACAGATAGAGCTGACACCGACATCTCATGGCGCAGTGGTACGGTTTACTTATAATAACACGGCAAACAAGAGTGTTATCTTTGATTGTGCCAATGGTGGAAGTAGGACCGAATATAGCGGAAATACATTTAAAACATATTCTGACCATACAGGGAATGGTTCGAAGCGTATGTACATTTACGGAGAATTTAGTGAGACTCCTAAGGGAACTAAAATAAATGACAGGAAAAGTATTGCATCCTTTAATTCCAATAGAGTTACAATGAAACTTGCCACATCATACATCAGCTATGATCAGGCAAAGAAGAATTTGGAGCTTGAAATTGGGGGAGACAGTTTTGAAACGGTTTATAACAAGGCACAGTCTAAATGGGATAATCAGCTTGGAATTATCACAGATGTTAAAGGCGCAAATTATGAACAGTTAGTTACACTTTATTCTTGTATTTATCGTATGTATTGTTATCCAAATCTTATGTCAGAAAATACAGGGTCAAACAGTAATCCGGTTTGGAAATACAAGAGCCCTTACAAAGATGATAATGCAAATCCTGTGGAGGGAAAGATTTATATTAATAATGGTTTCTGGGATACATATCGTACTGCATGGTCAGGGTATGGACTGTTTACACCGTCCAAAGCAACAGAGTTGTTAAACGGTTTGGTACAGCATTATAAAGATCAAGGATGGCTTCCAAGATGGATTGCACCAGGTGGAACCAACAGTATGGTGGGAACAAGCAGTGATGCTATTTTTGCCGATGCAATGGTGAAGGGCATATCATTTGATTATGAAAATGCATACAGGTCCGCATTGAGAAATGCAGCTACTGTATCCGATAACCTTACAAATGGAGGAAGAAAGAAATTAAATGTTTCGAACTTTATTGGATATGTACCTGCTGATGAAAATGAAAATTTCTCATGGTCCATGGAAGGATATATTAACGATTACGGAATTGCTCAGATGGCAAAGAAATTGGCAAATCAGACGAACGATGCATCAAAGAAAGCAAACTATATGTCTGAATATTACTACTATCTAAACAGAGCAAAGAACTATTCCCTCTTATTTGACGATTCTGGTCAGGATGTCACGTCAAAATGGTTGAGAGGAAGAAAAGCTGACGGTTCTTTGAATTTAGGAAACAGTGACAATAATACGGGATTTAATCCATTCTGGTGGGGGGCAGATTATACAGAAACCAATGCATTTAACATGGCAGTTTCTGTACCACAGGATGGAATTGGACTAGCAAACTTATATGGCGGTCGCGACCAGCTTGCGGACAAGCTTGATACAATCTTTACAACTGATGGAGGATATATTGGATATGGCGCCATGGATGGTGTTGGTGGTATTCATGAACAGAGGGAAGCAAGAGAAGTAAAACTGGGTCAGTATGGACACAGCAACCAGCCGTCCCATCATATTCCATATATGTATCTGTACTCATCCCGTCCGTGGGAGACACAGAAGTATGTAAGAGATATTCTTGCAAGATGTTATGCAGGAAGTACCTTTGGGCAGGGTTATATTGGTGATGAAGATAATGGTGAAATGTCAGCATGGTATATATTGTCTTCCATCGGCTTTTATCCATTGTCAATGGGAAATGATGAATTTGCTATCGGTTCACCACAGTTTAAAGAAGTAACTGTTAATTTGGAAGGAAATAAAAAACTGGTAATTAAGGCAAATAACAATAGTAAGGAAAATGTGTATGTAGACAGTATGTACGTTAATGGAGAAAAGTATGATAAAACATTTATAAAATACAAGGATTTAATTAAAGGTGGAACAATTGAATTTAATATGTCCTCAACACCTAATAAAGAGCGCGGACTTGAACAGGATAGCCTTACATCCATAACTACAGATGACAATAAGCCGCAAGTATATACGGACTATTCAAAGGATGCCAATAAGTCTTCAAGTACAGGAGTGACTACATTGGATAACTTATTTGATGATAATTCAGATACAGAGACAAAGGTTGATAATACAACTACACTTATGTTTAAGTTTACCGATAAAAAAGCTGTAAGAATGTTGACTCTTACATCATCAAAATCAGGAAGAACACCGGATAGGGCAAAGGTGTATGGCGCTAATGAAGATGATAACTGGGTTTTACTGGGAGACTACCATGACAGTGGCAGCTTGTTCTTTAATATTTGGGGCAAGTATACAAGACCATTTGGAATAAGTGCAGACAAAGTGGGCAAATACTCAAGATATAAAGTTGTTCTTACAGGAACAGATGCTTATTTGTCAGAAGTTGAGATGCTGGGATATAAGAATAACGGAATATTAAAGAGTGATTTAAAAAATGCCATTGATGTAGCAAAATCAATAGACGCCACAGGTGAATATCTGCCTATTGCAAAACGTCTTGAAAATAATTTAAAAGAGGCAAGCAGTGTGTATGCTAATGGAGAAGCATCAGATGATGAAATTCTAAAAGCTTATCAGTCATTGGGTAGAATTGTGGACATTGAGAAGAAGACAATTAAAATACATGATGCAAGCCAAGTAGAAGCAGAAGAGTTTGATGCAAAGTCCGGCCATATAATTAATGATGGCAAAAACATTGGTGGAGTGGAAAATAATACATGGGTAAGATATGACAGTGTGTACTTTAACGGTTCGGCATCTCAGGTAAGCTTTAACTATTCGGGACAAAAGAGCGATGCAGGCGGATATGCACAGGTGTATATAGACAGCAAGGTAGGAGAACCTGTAGCAACTATTAATCTTCCGGTTACAGGAGATCATTGGAGTACATATACTACTGTAAGTCAGCAGCTTGAAAAATCCATAAGTGGTCTTCATAATGTATATATTGTATTTAAGAATGATGGCTCACATAAATATGTGGCAAATGTTGACAATATTGCTTTTGATGTAAAAAGTGTTGGGGAAAAGGATAATATTCCATCAGGATATACAGCAGCAACAGTTAATCAGTGGACACCATCAGGTAAATGGGAATGTTACTTTGGAAACTTGAGTGGAACGGCTTCTGGATCATATAAGTGGGCATCAGACGCAGACTATAATATTTATGTTGATAAGGCAAACAAAGGAAAAGCATGGTCAGTACAGGGAAGTTATACAGATAACGTAACAAGCGGACATACATATAAAGTAACAGTAGATGTTACTGCATCAAAAGCATGTTCAATTGGTATAAAAGAAGATCTTTCAAATAAAAAGGATCCACAGGTATATACAGATATACCGGCAAATGGTACAAGAACTTTAACAGGAACATACACAGTAACAAACAACCAGATAAAAGTAATGTTTGAGTTAGGACAGAATGTTGATGCAGGAACAAATATTAACTTTAAAAATATTAAGATTGAAGATACAACTGCCTCAACAACAAAGGAATCAACAACACCAACAATAGCAGCACCTACAACGGTTGCGCCAACAACAGAGGTACCAACAACTGTAGCCCCAGCGACAGGGGGACCAACAACGGTAACTCCTACTACAGAGGCACCAACAAAAGTTGCTCCTACTACAGTAGCCCCAACAACGGTGGCACCTACAACGGAAGCCCCAACAACAGAGGCACCTACTACAGTAGCCCCAACAACAGAGG